>NZ_BAAGPR010000073.1:0-40053 GCF_054783955.1 Streptomyces mayteni
CCGCTGGGGGCGGCGGGGTGGCCGCGGCGGCCGCCGGGCCCGGTGCGGGCCGGGGGGCCGCGGCCGCCGGCCCGGCCTGGCGCGGGGCGGCCTGCTGATCGCGGAAGAGATGGGCGAAGGCGTCGTCGGTGGACTGCCGGGGCTGCTGTTCGCCCGGCTGGCCGGTCAGCCCCTCGGCGCCGCCGTAGCCGCCCTGGGCCGGGTAGGAGGGCTCGGGCGCCCAGTTCTGCGGCTGCTGGCCGTAGCCCGGCTGGTGCGGTTGCTGCTGCTGGTGCTGCTGGTACTGGGGCTGGGGCGGCGGGTAGCCGCCCTGCTGTGGCGGACCGTAGGGCCCGGGCCCGGTGGGGGGCTGCTGGCCGTACTGCTGGCCGTGGTAGCCCTCTGGCGGATAGGGCTGTGGCTGCCCGCCGGGTGGGCGCTGGTAGGCGGGGTCGTACCCCGCGGGATGGCCGCCCTGGGGCGCCTGCCCGCCCTGGTGGTCCTGGCCGCCCTGGTGGTGCTGCTGACCCTGCGGCTCGCCCTGCCAGCCGGACGGGTCGCCGCCACCCGGCGCCTGGCCGCGCTCACGGTCGTACGGCGCTTGCATCGCTACCCCACCTCAAGGATTCACGGGCCGGCCCCTCCGGCTGGCGGCTCATGTGCCGGGGTCCAGCTTCTCACTCCCGGCGGAGCTGCTGCCGCTGCCTGCGCCGATGTCGGCGGTGGTCTCACCCGGGGAGGCGCTCTCGGCGGCCTCGGGCCGCTCGGCCCGTGACTCGCCGTCCTGGTCGTCGACCTGATCGGCGTCGCCGTCGCCCTCGTTGTCGCCGTCGGCACCCTGCCCGGCGGCCGCGCGCTTGCGCTGGGTGTACATCCGGATGCCGGCGAGCACCACCAGCAGCAGGCCGCCCGCGATCACCATCATCACCTGGGGGGTGATCGAGGTGACGTCCGCCTGGAACTGCATGGGCTCGCCGTAGCGCTGGCCGTCGGCCGTGTAGAGCTGGGCGGTGAGGCTGACCGGACCGTTGGCGTTGGCGGTGGTGGAGAACTTCACGGACTGGCTGTGGCCGCTGCCGATCACCACGTCCTGGGCCTCGCTGATCTCCAGCCCGAGCCGGCGGCTGGACACGAGGCGCAGTTCCAGCCCCTGGACGTCCTGCGCGAGGTTGTTCTGGACGGTGACGGGGATGGTGGCGCTGCGGCCGGAGAGGGTGATGTCGGCCTTGGGAATCAGCCGGACCTGGTCGGTGAGGCCGGTGATCTCGCCAAGCACCTGGCTGCGGAAGTCGGCGGCCGCCTGGTGGGTGCCGCGCCAGGCGGTGGACATCTCCCGGTGGATCGCGTTGCCGAAGGGCACCGTTACCCGCTCGGGCCTGCTGAGGATCACCGTGAAGTCGTCCAGGGTGCGCTTGGTCTCCCGCATGGACTGGAAGGCGCTGGTGGGCAGTTCCTGGTCGCGCAGCTCCTGCGGGTAGGCGTCGGCCGAGGGCACCCGCTGGTTGGCCGCGGGGTCGGGCTCGGCCGCGGCGGCCTCGGAGAGGTCCATGAACCGCACCCAGCCGGCGTCGTCCTGGAGCGTGGTCAGCGCGGACGCCATGGCCTCGGCCTGGTCGGCCGTGGGCATCCGCTGCGGGGCCATCACGATGGAGCGCTCGAGGGTCGGCTCCTGCTGGTGGATGGCCAGGGTCTGGGCCAGCAGCGCCTGGCCGGCCGCCGAGGCCTGGCCGGTGCTGCTCATGTCGCCCTCGAAGAGGGTGGAGAGCCGGGAGTCGGCGACGATGGCGGTGGTGCCGCCACCGATGGGCCGGGCGGCGGTGGGGGTGTAGGAGAGGGAGTCGCCGTTGCGCAGGCTGTCGCTGCGGGCGATGATCTGGTTCGCACCGGCCGAGGTGGCCACCGAGACGATGTCCGGGTCGACGGCGCCGTCCACCGGCCAGGCGACCCGGCTGTTGATCCGGATGTCGGTGTTGAGCACGGTCTCGATCGTGACGGCGGCGGTGTTGGTGGCGGTCTGGAGCTGGCCGAGGGCGCCCTGGACGTCGACGCCGCGGTGGGCCAGCGAGGCCAGGTCGGGATCGGCGAAGGGCAGCGCCACCACCTCGTCGTCGGTCACCGCGTCGCGCAGCATGGACAGGAAGGCACGTGCCTCGTCCTGCCCGGTGCCGTTGACCAGCTCCCCGTCGTCGCCGGGAACCTGGTACTGCTCCCGCATGGCGTCGACGGAGGCCAGCAGATCGGGGTCGATGACCCAGGTGACCGGCAGGTCGGCGCCCAGCGAGGCCATCTCGTAGAGCCGGCCGCCGGGGGAGATCTCGTCCAGCAGGGCGTCGTCCCGGAAGACCGGGGTCTGGACCGCGTCGGAGCCGGTCTGGGCGGTCAGGTGGGTGTCGGAGATCAGCGGCCACATCACGGTGAGCCCGGTCCCCGCGGCGGCGCCGTCCGGGCCGTCCGGCTGCCAGGGGAGCAGGGTCCGGCCGATCCCCAGGTTGTCGTCCCAGCGGGCGCTCTCCGTCTGCCCGATCAGCGTGACGCCGAGCTGGTAGACACCGTCCTCGCCGAGGGCCAGCTCGGAGACCGGCACCTCCAGGGAGAAGGTGCTGGACATGCCGGGAGCGATCTCGCCGATGTCCTGGCCGTGGTCGCGCACTATCTGGCCGTCGACGGCGCTGTCGAAGCCGGTGCGCGCCATCGACTCGTCGATGGCGCTGCGGCTGCCCAGCGACACCCCCTGGCGGGCCGCCACCGAGCTGTCCACGATGGCGGAGTCGCCCTCGTTGGTGATCGTGCCGCTGATGGTGACGTCGCCGTCGGCGGTGGGCAGCACCGGGTCGACGTCGGTGATGGAGACGGTGGCCGTGCGGTCGCCGGTGCCGACCTCGTCGGTCCGCTGCTGGGGGGCCGCCTGGGCCGGGCTCTGCCCCACGCCGGTCAGCAGCGGAACAGCGGCGACCGTCGCGATCAGGGAGGCCAGCCGCCGGTGGCGGCGCAGCCCCCTCAGCCGCCGGTTCGCACGGGTGCAGGACATCGTCCCTGCGACCTCTGCCACGCGTCAGCCCCGTTCCTCATTCGTGCCGCGTCTCCGCCAAGCCGCCCTCATGGTAACGATGATCTGCCTGCCCCCGTGCCCGCGGCGGGACGGGGACCGGAGGAAGGGCGGCGCCGGGGTGGGCACGTACCCTGTGCTGTTGTGCCGAACGACAGCAAAGAGACCAACTCCCAGCCTTCCTCGACGGAGCTCAGCCAGGTGCAGCGGCGTGCCGTGGGGGAGTTGCTGAGGGTGTCCCCCGTCGCCGACGATCTGGCCGCGCGCTTCGAACGCGCGGGGTTCTCGTTGGCGTTGGTCGGCGGATCGGTGCGCGATGCCCTGCTGGGGCGGCTCGGCAACGATCTCGACTTCACCACGGACGCCCGCCCCGAGGACGTGCTGCGCATCGTCCGGCCCTGGGCGGACGCCGTCTGGGAGGTGGGGATCGCCTTCGGCACGGTGGGCTGCCGCAAGAGCGCCCCGGCGACCGCCGCCGAGGAGGCGCCGCGCGACTACCAGCTGGAGATCACCACCTATCGCTCCGAGGCGTACGACCGTGACTCCCGCAAGCCCGAGGTCGTCTACGGCGATTCACTCGAAGAGGACCTGCTGCGCCGGGACTTCACCGTCAACGCGATGGCGGTCGCACTCCCCCGCAAGGAGTTCATCGACCCGCACAACGGGCTGAGCGACCTCGCCGGCCGGGTGCTGCGGACCCCCGGCACCCCGGAGGCGTCCTTCTCGGACGACCCGCTGCGGATGTTCCGGGCCGCGCGCTTCGCCGCCCAGCTGGACTTCACGGTGGCCGAGCCGGTCCGGGCGGCCATGACGGCCATGGCAGAGCGGATCGACATCGTCTCCGCCGAGCGGATCCGCGACGAACTGAACAAGCTGCTGCTCAGCGACCACCCGCGGAAGGGCATCTCCCTGCTGGTCGAGACCGGGCTGGCCCAGCGGGTGCTGCCCGAGGTGCCGGCACTGCGGCTGGAGCGGGACGAGCACCACCGGCACAAGGACGTCTACGAGCACAGCCTGACGGTGCTGGAGCAGGCCATCGCGCTGGAGAACGGCAAGCCCGACCTGGTGCTGCGGCTGGCGGCCCTGCTGCACGACATCGGCAAGCCCAGGACCCGACGGTTCGAGGGTGACGGCCGGGTCTCCTTCCACCACCACGAGGTGGTGGGGGCCAAGATGACCAAGCAGCGGATGACCAAGCTCAAGTACTCCAACGACATGATCAAGGACGTCTCGCGGCTGGTGGAGCTGCACCTGCGCTTCCACGGCTATGGCACCGGTGAGTGGACCGACTCGGCGGTCCGCCGCTATGTGCGCGACGCCGGCCCGCTGCTCGACCGGCTGCACAAGCTCACGCGCTCCGACTGCACCACCCGTAACAAGCGCAAGGCTCTCGCGCTCTCCCGCGCCTACGACGGCCTGGAGGAGCGCATCGAGCGCCTCAAGCAGCAGGAGGAGCTCGACGCGATCCGCCCGGACCTGGACGGCAACGAGATCATGAAGATCCTCGACATCCCCCCGGGGCCGGCGGTCGGCAAGGCCTACCGCCACCTGCTCGAGCTGCGGCTGGAGCACGGCCCGCTGGGGCAGGAGGGCGCGGTGGCCGCGGTCAAGGACTGGTGGGCTGCCCAGGGCTGAGCGCCGTTTCGGCTGTTTCACGTGAAACGACCGTCCTGTGCAGCCTGGAAACGACCAACGCCGTGATGGCATAGATCGCGGAGACTGTCACCAGCAGCATCGGCGACCGGCCGTCCAACGGCAGTATCAGGGCGGCCAGGCCGGCCGAGCCGACGAAGGCGATGTTGAACAGCATGTCGTAGAGCGAGAAGACCCGCCCGCGATAGGCGTCGTCGACCGAGGACTGCACCACGGTGTCGGTCACGATCTTGGTGCTCTGGGTGACCAGACCGAGCAGGAAGGCCGCGATCACCATCGGGGCCGGCCGGAAGGCGAGGCCGAGGCTGGGGACCAGCACGGCGGCCAGACCGGCGCAGCCCGCGTACCAGCCGAAGCCGCCGAGGCGGGCGACCGCCCAGGGCGTGATCAGCGCGGCCACGAAGAAGCCGACGGCGGAGGCCCCCACCACCAGGCCCAGCCACGCCATCCCCTGCTCCTCGTCGCCACCCGCCCAGGCGTAGCGGGAGAGCATCAGCACCATGACCAGCAGCGCGCCGTAGCAGAACCGCATCAGGCCCACCGCGCCGAGCGACCAGGACGCCGCGGGGCGGCTGGCCAGATGTCCGATGCCGCCGGCGAGCCCCCGTGCCGTGCCGGCGATCGCCGCGGCCAGCCCGGGCAGCGGCTGGCCGGCCGCGGGGCCCAGCTGGTCGGCGCTCATCCGGAGGGCGGCCAGCCCCGCGACGAGATAGACGGTTCCGGCGAAGGCCAGGGCCAGGGCGTCCTCGATGCCCTGGGTGCGAGCGACGAAGCCGGCCACGAAGCCGGTGCCGCCTCCGATGGTGGCGGCGATGGTGCCGGCGGTGGGCGACAGGGAGTTGGCGATCACCAGCCGCTTCTCGTCCACGACCAGCGGCAGTGCCGCGGAGAGGCCGGCCAGGATGAAGCGGTTGATGGCGGTGACGGAGAGCGCGGAGAGATAGAAGAGCCAGTCCGGCACGCCGGCCAGGACCAGGGCGCAGGTGATGGCCGCGAGAACGCTGCGCAGCAGATTCCCGTACAGCAGCACCTGGCGCCGCCGCCAGCGGTCGAGCAGCACCCCCGCGAAGGGGCCGAGTAGCGAGTAGGGCAGCAGCAGCACGGCCATCGCCGCCGCGATGTCGGCGGACGTGGCCTGCTGCTCCGGTGAGAACACCACGTAGGCGGCCAGGCCCACCTGGAAGACACCGTCGGCGAACTGGGAGAGCAGCCGCACGGTCAACAGGCGACGGAAGCCGTCGAAACGCAACAGGGTGCGGAGATCCGCGACGACTGATACCGGGTGTTCCGGTCTCTCATGTTTCACGTGAAACGTCCGCACGGGGAGCGACTCCCCAGTCGACATAGGCGGCGGCCTGGGTGGCTGGGCGCCCGGGGGCCAGGGCGAACGCGTCGGGGGCGCCGTCCAGCACGCCGCCGCCCGGATCGTCGGAACCGTCGTGGCGCACCACGTCGTGCTCGGGCCGCAGCACGTCGCGGATCACCAGCGCGCAGAGGTAGAGCGTGCCCAGCAGGTGGGCCAGGATGGCCAACTGGTAGCCGCCCTGGGGGAGGCCCTGGTGCTCCTCGCCGTGGACGTACGCCAGGTACATCCAGATCCCCAGGAAGTAGAGCACCTCGCAGGTCTGCCAGATCAGGAAGTCTCGCCAGCGTGGCCGGGCCAGCGCGGCGAGCGGGATCAGCCAGAGGACGTACTGCGGGGAGTAGACCTTGTTGGTGACCACGAACAGGGCCACCACCAGGAAGACCAGCTGGGCCAGCCGTGGCCGGCGCGGTGCGGTGAGGGCGAGCACGGCGATGGCGAGACAGCCCAGCACGACCAGCGCGGCGGCGTAGAGGTTGACCGAGCCAAGGGCGATCTCGGCGCGCTGCGCGATGATCAGCCAGAACGAGCCGAAGTCGACCGGCCGGTCCGAGCTGAACGTGTAGAACTCGGCCCACCCCTGGGGTGCCAGGACCAGCACCGGCAGGTTCACCGCCAGCCAGGCGACCACGGCGCCCGCTGCCGCGGTGCCGAACTCCCGCCAGCGACCCGCGCGCCAGCACAGCAGCAGCAGCGGCCCGAGCAGCAGCACGGGGTAGAACTTGGCGGCGGTGGCGAGGCCGATCAGCACGCCGGCGGCCAGCGGCCGCTCGCGGGACCAGGCCAGCAGCGCCCCGGAGACCAGGGCGACCGCCAGCAGGTCCCAGTTGATGGTGGCGGTCAGGGCCAGCGCCGGCGCCAGGGCGAACAGCAGCCCGTCCCAGGGGCGGCCGCGGTGGGTTCGGGTGACGCAGATCGCGATGACCACCGCGCAGACCATCAGCATGCCGGAGTTGACCAGCCAGTACAGCTGCTCAGGACCCGCGTCCCCGAGGCCGTTGGGCGTGAGCCAGGCGGCGAGCTGCATGAAGAGCCCGGTGAGCACGGGGTACTCGAGGTAGTCCTTGTCCCCGGACAGTTCGAGGGGGATGCGGTCGAAGTAGGGGATGAGCCCTTCGGCGAAGCCGCGGCCGTTGTAGAGGTGCGGGATGTCCGAGTAGCAGGCGTGGGTGTACTGGTCGGTGGCCCCGAAGAGCCAGCCGCCGTTGTAGCAGGGGGCCTTCTGGAGGAGGCCGAGGGCGAACATCCCGATGGCCAGCAGTGCGACCACGCGGACGGGGGTCCACCGCCCTCCGGCCGAGACCGCCCGGCGGCCCGCGGGCCCGCCGATCAGCTCGCTACCGGCGGCCGCCACCTCGTCCTCGGCGGTGGGCCGCGCGGCGGCCGGCTGGTTGGGATGCGCCATGGTCACATCCTGCCTCACAGCCCCCCGCAGGGGGGACAGGGCACGGCAATGCCACGGCCCCCGTGCCCTTGGGGGGCACGGGGGCCGTGGCGAGCATCAGGCCGGACGGCTAGCCGCCGCCGAAGATGCTTCCGGTATCTCCGTTGTTTCCGTTGGTCTGGCCACCGTTGGTCTGTCCGGTATCCGTGCCGCCGTCCGCGGTTCCACCGCCGTCGGCCGTGCCGCCGTCCGCGGTTCCACCGCCGTCGGCCGTCCCGCCATCCGCGGTTCCACCACTGTCGTCGTTACAGTTCGGGTCGAACGGGCCGCAGGGCGGAGTCGGCTCCTCGGTCGGCTCCTCGGTGACCGGCGGCTCCGTGGTCGGGTCCGTGGTCGGCTCGTCGGTCTCCGGTTCCTCGGTGGTCGGTTCCTCGGTCGGCTCGTCGGCAGTCGGTTCGTCGGTCGGCTCGTCCGGCGCACAGGTGGCGCCGCCGCCGCAGACCTCGTCGCCGAAGCCCTCCGGAGGCTCGGGGAACTCCGTCTCCTCGCCGTTCTGGGCGGCGCTCATGAAGGCTCGCCAGACGTCGAGCGGCAGCGTGCCACCGTTGATCCGTTCCTTGTCAGCGGTGCCGAACATCGACTGGAAGGAACCGACGGTCACGCCGTCCTCGATCTCCTGCTCGGTCAGGTCCGCCTCGTCGTCCGGTGATCTCCACATGCCGATGGCGGTGGAGAGTTCCGTGCTGTAGCCGACGAACCAGGCGCTCCGGTTGTCGTCCGTCGTGCCCGTCTTTCCGGCGACCGGGAACCCGATGTCCTGAGCGTTGCGGCCGCTGCCCCGCGGGTTCTCAACGACATCGACCAGCATGTCGGTCACCGTGTCGGCCACGTCGGAGTCGAAGGCCTGCTCGGACTCCTCCGGGTGGGTGTACCGGGTCTCGCCCAGGTAGTTGTCCACCCGGCTGACCGAGAACGGGTCGTTCTGCTCGCCGCTGGCGGCGAAGGTGCCGTAGGCGGAGGCCATCCGGATCGGGCCGGGGGTGGACACGCCGAGGGCGAAGGTGGGCACGCTGTCGTCGGCTTGAACCAGGCTGTCCGGTAGCAGCCCGGCCCGGACGGCGGCGTCACTCACCTGCTCGGGCCCCACGTCCATGCCGAGCTGGGCGAAGGGCGAGTTGGCCGAGACGATGGTCGCCTCCCGCAGGGAGATGTCGCCCTGCTCCCCCTCCTCGAAGTTCGCCTGCCGCCACTGCACGTCCTCGCCGGTCTCCTCGTCCTCGACCATGGCGGGCTCGCCGTTGTAGAGGTTGATGGGGAGGAGGTTCTCGCTGCGGTAGATGCTCTCCGGTGAGACGACCGTCCGGTCGCCGTCCGGTTGGTCCGGCTCCCCCTCCGGGTCGCGTACCCCGTAGTCGAAGGCCGCCGCCAGCACGAACGGCTTGAAGGTCGAGCCGACCTGCACATTGGGGCTGTTGGCGTTGTTGTTGAAGTGCTCGGTCGCCCCCGCGCCGCCATAGATGGCTCTGATCGCGCCGTTCTCGGGGTCGACGGCCGCGCCGCCGAACTGGACGTGCCGGTCCTCGTCCCGTTCCTCCTCGTCGAGGTTCTCGGCGCGGACGTCGTCCACGGCCTGCTCCATCTGCTCCACCATGTCCCTGTTGAACGTGGTGTAGATGTGGTAACCGCCCGCGTTGAGGTCGTCCTCGGTTATGTCGGTGTTGGCGACGACGAATTCGTTTGCCTGCCGGACCATGTAGCCGATCTGGCCGGCCATCTGGGTGGCCGGGGCAGGCGGCTCCACCTCGGGGAAGCCCGCGTCGAGCGCCGCCTGGTACTCCTCGTCGCTCAGCCGCTGGCCCCGGACCTCGATGGTGTGGCGCTTGTCCAGGATGTCGCGCCAGCGGAGCTCGGCCCGCTGGCGGTTCTCCTCGCTGGGCTCGCCGGTGTTCGGGTCGAACGGGTCGTACAGCCCGGGGCCGTTGAGCAGGGCGGTGAGGAAGGCTGCCTGGCTGGCGTCCAGGTCGGCGGCGTTGGTGTCGAAGTACGCCTGCGCGGCGGCCTGGATGCCGCAGGCACCACGGCCGTAGCAGGAGACGTTCAGGTAGCCGGCAAGGATCTCTTCCTTGCTCTGATCCGTGCCCACCTTCACCGAGAGGATGATCTCGCGCGCCTTACGCGTGAGCGTCTGCTCCTGGGTGAGGTACATGTTCTTGACGTACTGCTGGGTGATCGTCGACCCGGACTGGGTCGATCCACCCCGCGCCATGTTGAGCACGGCGCGGCCGATGCCCATCACGTCGATGCCGGCGTCGTCCCAGAACGTCTGGTTCTCGGCCACCACCACGGAGTCCTGCATGTGGATGGAGATGTTCCTCAGCTCGGCGGTCTGCCGGTTCATGTTGCTGGCGCCGGAGACGACCATCTCCGAGCCGTCCTCCCAGTAGTACACGTTGCTCTGGGAGTTGGCGATCGCGTTCTCGTCCGGGATCTCGACCATCGCGAAGGCGATGCCGACGGCGCCCATCAGCAGGATCAGGAAGGAGAGCGCCGAGCCGAGCACCTGCTTCCAGGACGGCACGAAGCGCCGCCATCCCGTGCGGTTGTGCCGCGGATAGTCGATGAAGCGCTTCTTCCGCGGCGTCTCGGGCGCCCGGCGGCGCCGGCTGCCGGCGACGGAGCCCTGCGCCGCGCGGCGCGCCTCGGCGCGGCTGCCGTACGACGGACGGGTCGGCGTCAGCTCGGCCGTGGCGTCGACGGGCGGCTCCGTCCCGCCTGGCGGCGCGGGCGGCGGGCCGGCACGACGGCCGTTCGGTGGCGCTCCGCGGCGACCGCGCCCCGGCGGCTGCTTGCGACGGTGCTCGCTCATGGACAGCTACTCCTCGTACGGACGTGGGCAGCCTGCTACGGCAGGTCCTACTGGTGTCTTCCAGTCCCCCGATGTGCCGCTCGGCCAGGCGACCGGGCGCACTGCACCATGAGTCTGGACGCCGTTCGGCGTCGCCGGGTTCCCGGCCGCGGTGGTCTGCACGGGGCAAGACTACGCAGCATCAAAAGGTATCTTTCTTTTCCTAAGCCTTAATTGGGGCATAACGCCTCGGGAGAAGTGCAGATGTGACCCCCCTCACCGGGTGTCCACTTGCCGGCCCTCCGGCCCCGGTCTATCGTCGAGATGTATCGAACCGATACATCGGTTCAATGCATCGGTTCAATGCATCGAGATGAGCGTCGACGCCGATGTCGACGGCAGCAGGGTGCGTCAGCACCGCACGGCAAGGACAGGCAAGGCAAGGCACGACGTATGAGAGCGGAGGTGACCGCACCGGTGAGCCGGCGCTCAGGGATCCTGGAGTTCGCCGTACTCGGCCTGCTGCGCGAGTCCCCGATGCACGGGTACGAGCTGCGCAAGCGTCTCAACACGTCGCTGGGCGTCTTCCGGGCGTTCAGCTACGGCTCCCTCTACCCCTGCCTCAAGACGCTGGTCCAGCAGGGCTGGCTGGCGGAGGAGTCCGGGCACGGCCCGGACGACCCGCGGGCCGTGCCGCTGTCCAACCGCCGGGCCAGGATCGTCTACCGGCTGACGGCCGAGGGCAAGGAGCGCTTCGAGGAGCTGCTCGCCCAGACCGGGCCCGACGCCTGGGAGGACGAGCACTTCGGCGTTCGTTTCGCCTTCTTCGGCCAGACCTCGCGTGACGTGCGGATGCGCGTGCTCGAGGGCCGCCGCAGTCGTCTCGAGGAGCGCCTCGCCAAGATGCGCGCCTCGATGGCCCGCACCCGCGAGAAGCTGGACGCCTACACCCTCGAACTCCAACGCCACGGCATGGAGTCCGTGGAGCGGGAGGTCCGCTGGCTCAACGAGCTGATCGAGAGCGAGCGGGAGGAACGCGACCGGCGCGAGCAGCGCGGCCGGGGCGAGAACCCCCAGTAGCCACCACTCGCGGGCGCGACCCCGCCAGAAGACAACACCCCCCACCAACACCCCCGCGATGACGCGGGGTCATGTCAGAACAACCACAGGGAGCAACCGGAATGGGTTCGGTTCGCGTAGCCATCGCCGGCGTGGGCAACTGCGCCGCATCGCTGGTACAGGGCGTCGAGTACTACAAGGACGCCGCCCCGGGCAGCCGGGTCCCGGGCCTGATGCACGTCACCTTCGGTGACTACCACGTCTCGGACATCGAGTTCGTGGCCGCGTTCGACGTGGACGTCAAGAAGGTCGGCACCGACCTGGCCGACGCCATCGGCGCCAGCGAGAACAACACCATCAAGCTCTGCGACGTGCCCACCACCGGCGTGACCGTGCAGCGTGGCGAGACCCACGACGGTCTCGGCAAGTACTACCGCGAGATCGTCACCGAGTCCGACGAGGACCCGGTCGACGTCGTCCAGGTGCTCAAGGACACCAAGGCCGACGTCCTGGTCTGCTACATGCCGGTCGGCTCCGAGGACGCCGCCAAGTACTACGCCCAGTGCGCCATCGACGCGAAGGTCGCGTTCGTCAACGCGCTGCCGGTCTTCATCGCCGGCACCAAGGAGTGGGCCGACAAGTTCACCGAGGCCGGCGTCCCGATCGTGGGCGACGACATCAAGTCCCAGGTGGGCGCCACCATCACCCACCGCGTGATGGCCAAGCTGTTCGAGGACCGGGGCGTCATCCTGGACCGCACGATGCAGCTGAACGTCGGCGGCAACATGGACTTCAAGAACATGCTGGAGCGCGACCGTCTCGAGTCCAAGAAGATCTCGAAGACCCAGGCGGTGACGTCCCAGATCCCCGACCGCGAGCTCGGTGAGAAGAACGTCCACATCGGCCCGTCCGACTACGTGGCCTGGCTGGACGACCGCAAGTGGGCCTACGTCCGCCTCGAGGGCCGTGCCTTCGGCGACGTGCCGCTGAACCTGGAGTACAAGCTCGAGGTCTGGGACTCCCCCAACAGTGCCGGTGTGATCATCGACGCGCTGCGGGCGGCCAAGATCGCCAAGGACCGCGGCATCGGCGGCCCGATCCTCTCGGCCTCCTCCTACTTCATGAAGTCCCCGCCCGTGCAGTACTTCGACGACGAGGCGCGCAACAACGTGGAGAAGTTCATCCGCGGCGAGGTCGAGCGCTAGCCTGCCCGGCCCGCGTTGGGCGACAGGGCCTGGCCTGCGGCCGGCCCGACCAGGACCACGCCCCGGCGAAGCCGGCGTGGCAAGGCGGCAGCCCCGGACCGCAACCGGGGCTGCCGCCGTCTGTGCCGGACGCCGGAGCCGGCCGAGGGACACGGTGGCGGACCACCGGATCCCGTGGGCGGCCGGCGGGCGCCAGGCGGTCAGCGGTCGACCACCCGGTCGACCTGGGTCGTGGTGTGCCGCAGGATCGCCTTCAGCTCGTCGCCGACCTTGGGCCCCTGGGCCTCGGCCGGCACGAACAGGATCGACACCTGCATGTGCGGCGGCTCGGCGAACCACCGCTGCTTGCCGTCCCAGACGAACGGCGACAGGTTGCGGTTCACGGTCGCCAGGCCCGCCCTGGCCATCCCCTTGGCGCGCGAAGTGATCGTCTGCAGCGCCTTCGGCGCCTCCAGGCCCACGCCGTGCGAGGTGCCGCCCGCCACCACCGCGAGCCAGCCGTCCCCCGGCGCCTTCTGCTGCCGGTAGCCGAACCGGTCGCCCTTGGCCACCGGCGTCACGTCGAGCACCGCGCCCCGGTACTCCGTCGCCCCGTGGTCGCCCAGCCAGAGCCGGGTGCCGATCCTGGCCCGGAACCTGGTCTGCGGGAACTGCTGGCGCAGCCTGGCCAGCTCCTGCGACGACAGGTGGCTGACGAACATCGTGTCCAGCGGCAGCCGGGCCGCCCGCAGCCGGTCCATCCAGCCGATGACCTCCTCGACCGCGTCCGTGCCGTCCGTCCGGTCGAGCGGCAGGTGGATCGCGAAGCCCTCGAGCCGCACCTCGTCCAGCGCCGCCTGGAGCTTGCCCAGGTCGCGCGGCGAGACGCCGTGGCGCTTCATGGTGCTCATCACCTCGACCACCACCCGGGAGCCCACCAGGCCGTACACGCCGTCGACCGACGAGGCGCTCCTGATCACCCGGTCGGGCAGCGGCACCGGCTCCTCGCCGCGCCGGAACGGGGTCAGCACCAGCAGGTCGCCGCTGAAGCGGTCCTTCATGGCCGCCGCCTCGTACGTGGTGCCCACCGCCAGGGTCTCCAGGCCGTGCAGCGCGACCTCCTCGGCCAGCTTGTCGTGGCCGAAGCCGTAGCCGTTGCCCTTGCAGACCGGCACCAGGTCCGGGAAGTCAGCCACCACCGACCGCTGGTGCGCCCGCCAGCGGTCCTTGTCGACGTACAGCGTGAGCGCCATGGCCGGGGAGACCCTTTCTCTGCGTACCGCGCGAGACTGGTGCGCGGCGTGGTTCGTGGGTGCGAGATGTGAGGGTTCAGCGCCGCGACATGTACATGTCGAACGCCTTGTGGAGAAGCTTGTTGAGCGGGAAGTCCCACTCGCCGAGGTACTCGGCCGCCTCACCGCCCGTACCCACCTTGAACTGGATCAGGCCGAAGAGATGGTCGGTGTCCTCGAGCGAGTCGCCGATCCCCCGCAGGTCGTACACGTCAGCCCCGAGGCCGTGCGCATCCCTGAGCATGCGCCACTGCATGGCGTTGGACGGCCGTACCTCGCGCTTGTGGTTGGCGGACGCACCGTACGAATACCACACGTGACCACCCACGATCAGCATCGTGGCCGCCGCCACCGGCTCGCCCTCGTGCTGGGCGATGTAGAGCCGCATGCGATCCGGGTCCTCGGAGTTCAGCACCCGCCACATCAGCTCGAAGTACGACTGGGGGCGCGGGCGGAACTTGTCGCGCTCCGCCGTGATCTCGTACAACCGTTGCCAGGTGGCCAGATCCTCGTAGCCGCCGCGCACCACCTCGACGCCGGCCTTCTCGGCCTTCTTGATGTTGCGCCGCCACAGCTGGTTGAAGCCCTTCTGCACCTCTTCCAGGGAGCGGCCGCGGAGCGGGATCTGGAAGACGTAGCGCGGCTGCACGTCGCCGAAGCCGGCGCCCTCGTCCTCGCCCTGCTGCCAGCCCATCCGGCGCAGCTTGTCGGAGACCTCGAAGGCCCGCGGCTCGATGAACGTCGCCGAGACGTCCCGCAGCCGCCTGACGTCCGGGTTCTGGATGCCGGCCTTGACGGCGGCCGCGTCCCAGCGGCGGATCACCACCGGGGGGCCCATCTTCACCGAGAAGGCGCCCTGCTGCTTGAGGTGGTCGAGCATGGGCTTGAGCCAGTCCTCGAGGTTCGGCGTGAACCAGTCGATCACCGGACCCTCGGGGAGGTACGCCAGATACCGCTTGACGCGCGGCACCTGCCGGTACAGCACCAGGCCGGCGCCCACCAGGCGGCCCGTGCGGTCGAACCAGCCGAGCGACTCGGAGCGCCAGGCGGACTTCACGTCGCCCCAGGCCGGCACCTGCATGTGGCTGGCCGACGGGAGCGAGCGGATGTACGCCAGATGCTGCTCGCGGCTGATGGACCTCAGGGTCAGGCTCATACGGGGCGCTCCTCCGGTCGCCGGCTGCGTCAATCGCAGGGTCGTGCCGGAAGCCTAACGGCGCCCAGGCGTTGACGTGATGCCAAGGCCGGCGTGGGGGTGCCAAGCGGCCCCGGCGGGGCCGCGGACAGGCCGGCCCTGGCCCCTCGGCTCCGAGGGGCCAGGGCGGAGCGCGGGCTCGGCCGTGACCTCGGTCAGCCGAAGACGCCGCCGAACGGCCCGCCGTGGGCGAACCCCAGATAGAGGCCGAGGCCGGCGGCGCCGAGGCCGATGACCGCGACGAACCGCTGCGCGGTGGTCGCCGAGATCATCTGTGCCCGGGCGCCGAGACCGACCCCGACCAGACCGGCCCACGAGCTGACCAGGTGCATGTCAGGCCAGAACGCGAAGAGCGCGGCGATCGCCCCCACCACCAGGGTGGCGATGGCGAACCGGTTCTCCACGGGATGTGGCCTGCCGTCGATGTTGAGCAGATGCTCCGCGAAGGCGAAGGGACCGTGGTGCGCGGCCTGTGCCATGGGACACCTCCAAGGCGCGAATGACCCGTCCTGTCCAGATTGCTCCGCCGACCGCCCCGATTTCAACCGGAAGGACTGAGACAGGTACGGTGTACTGTCCGCCCCCTTGTGAGGCGGACCGCATCACGACCCTCCTGCCACGGAACGCCCGTGGCCGCCTGAGTCCAGAGGAGGTGGGTTTTCGCATGCGTCACTACGAGGTGATGGTGATCCTCGACCCCGATCTCGAGGAGCGCGCCGTCGCCCCCCTGATCGAGTCCTTCCTGTCCGTCGTCCGCGAGGGCGACGGCAAGGTCGAGAAGATCGACACCTGGGGCCGCCGTCGGCTGTCCTACGAGATCAACAAGAAGCCCGAGGGTATCTACTCGGTCATCGACCTGCAGGCCGAGCCCGCGGTCGTCAAGGAGCTCGACCGTCAGATGAATCTGAACGAGTCGGTCATGCGGACCAAGGTCCTGCGCCCGTCCACTCACTGATTCGAGCGCCCCGCCAGGGGCCCGGGTTCCGATCCAGGCCCAGGCAGGCGAGCGGCACCGTCAGTGTCATTGTCAGAGCCATACGTAATCATCGCAGCAACAGCAGTTAACCCCCGCCGAGAGGTACCCCAATGGCAGGCGAGACCGTCATCACGGTGGTCGGCAATCTGGTCGACGACCCCGAGCTGCGCTTCACTCCATCCGGTGCGGCGGTCGCGAAGTTCCGCGTCGCCTCCACGCCGCGCATCTTCGACCGGCAGACCAACGAGTGGCGGGACGGCGACGCGCTGTTCCTGACCTGCTCGGTCTGGCGCCAGGCGGCGGAGAACGTCGCCGAGTCGCTCACCAAGGGGATGCGGGTCATCGTCCAGGGCCGGCTCAAGCAGCGGACCTACGAGGACCGGGAAGGCGTGAAGCGCACGGTCATCGACCTCGACGTCGACGAGGTCGGGCCCTCGCTCTTCCGGGCCACGGCCAAGGTCACCAGGTCCGCCGCCGGTGGCGGCGGCGGTGGTGGCGGTCGCGGCGGCCAGCAGGGCGGCGGCTGGGGTGGCGGCGGCCAGGGCCAGGGTGGCCAGGGCGGTCAGGGCGGCGGACCCGCGGGTGACCCGTGGGCGACCGGCGCTCCGGCCGCTGGCGGCGGCCAGCAGGGCGGCGGTGGCGGCGGTGGCTGGGGCGGTGGCTCAGGCGGTGGCTACTCGGACGAGCCGCCGTTCTGACGGCGCGCCGGGCGGCGTCCATCCAGGTCGCCGGCCGGCTCACCCCACACTTCTTTTGAACTCACCGGAGAAACACCATGGCGAAGCCGCCCGCGCGCAAGCCTAAGAAGAAGGTCTGCGTGTTCTGCAAGGAGAAGATCTCCTACGTCGACTACAAGGACACCAATCTGCTGCGGAAGTTCATCTCCGACCGCGGCAAGATCCGTGCCCGCCGGGTCACCGGCAACTGCACCCAGCACCAGCGTGACGTCGCCACGGCCGTGAAGAACAGCCGTGAGATGGCGCTGCTGCCCTACACCTCGACCGCGCGCTAAGGGAAGGGTGGTTCTGACCCCATGAAGATCATCCTGACCAGCGAGGTCTCCGGCCTCGGTACCGCCGGCGACGTCGTCGAGGTGAAGGACGGGTACGCCCGTAACTACCTGCTGCCCCGCGGTGCCGCCATCCGGTGGACCAAGGGCGGCCAGAAGGACGTCGAGCAGATCCGTCGCGGTCGCAAGATCCGCGAGATCGCCTCGATCGAGCAGGCCAACGACGTGAAGGCCCAGCTCGAGGGCGTCACCGTCCGGCTGAAGGTCCGGGCCGGCACCGGCGGTCGCCTGTTCGGCTCCGTCACCCCGGCGGACATCGTCTCCGCGGTGAAGGCCGCCGGCGGTCCCGACGTGGACAAGCGTCGGATCGAGCTCAGCACCCCGATCAAGAGCCTGGGCTCGCACCGGATCTCGATCCGGCTGCACCCCGAGGTCGTCGCCAACGTCGGCCTCAACGTGGACGCCGCCAGGTAGGGGCGTTCGCCGATCGGCCTCGGCCGCGGTCCATCCGGTTCCCACCGGGCGGGCCGCGGCCGTTCGCGTTCTCCGCCGGCCGCTCGTCGCCGGCCGCTCGTCGCCGGTCGCGGGGGTCAGGCGCGCACGGCGCCGGTGACGGCCCAGCGGCCGGTTCTGGCCCGCGGCAGCAGGGTGAGGAGCCTGGTGCCCATCATCAGCCCGGCCAGCGCCCACCACAGCGCGGTGAGGCCGCCGCCGAGCTCCGGGACGAGCAGCGCGACCGGCGTGAACACGGCGAGGGTGAACAGCATGGCCACGGCCAGGTAGGTGCCGTCGCCCGCGCCCATCAGCACCCCGTCGAGCACGAAGACGACGCCCGCGATCGGCTGGGTGACGGCCACCACGAGCAGCACCGGGAGCAGCCGCTCGTGCACGGCCTCGTCGCCGGTGAAGAGCCGGGGCAGCAGCGGGCTGGCGGCGGCGAGCAGCACGCCGATGACCACCCCGGAGACCACGCCCCACCAGATCATCCGGCGGCAGGCCGATCTGGCGCCCGCCGCGTCGTCGGCGCCCAGGTAGCGGCCGATGATGGCCTGTCCCGCGATGGCGATGGCGTCGAGCGCCAGGGCCAGCAGGGTCCAGACGGTGAGCGTGATCTGGTGGGCCGCCACGTCGACGTCGCCGAACCTGGCGGCGACGGCGGTGGCGATCAGCAGCACGCCGCGCAGCGAGAGGGTGCGGATCAGCAGCGGGACGCCGGCGCGGGCGCTGGCGAGGACGCCGGCGGCGCTGGGGCGCAGCCGGGCGCCGTGGGCGCGGGCGCCGCGCAGCACCACGCGGAGGTAGGCGGCGGCCATGGCGAACTGGGCGAGGACGGTGCCCCAGGCGGAGCCGGCGACGCCGAGGCCGAGGCCGTAGATCAGCACGGCGTTGAGGGCGATGTTGGCGGCGAAGCCGGCGACGGCGACGTAGAGCGGGGTTCTGGTGTCCTGGAAGCCACGGAGCACGCCGGTGGCGGCGAGGACGATCAGCATGGCGGGCAGGCCGACGGCGCTGACCCGCAGGTAGGTGACGGCGTGCGGGGCGGCCGTCGCGGAGGCGCCGAAGGCGTCCACCAGGGCGGGGGCGGTGGGCAGCACGAGCGCGACCAGGGCGAGGCCGAGGAGGAGGGCGAGCCAGATGCCGTCCATTCCCTGGCGGATGGCGGCGCGTGGGTCCTTCGCGCCGACGCTGCGGGCGACGGCAGCGGTGGTGGCGTAGGCGAGGAAGACGAAGATGTTGACCGCGGTGGCCAGCAGGGCGGCGGCGATGCCGAGGCCGGCGAGCTGGGCGGTGCCGAGGTGGCCGACCATGGCGCTGTCGGTCATCAGGAAGAGCGGTTCCGCGACCAGGGCGCCGAAGGCGGGGAGGGCGAGGGTGAGTATCTCCCGGTCGTGGCGGCGTGTGCCGGTGCCGGTGCCGGTGCCGGTGCCGTGGTCCGCGGTGGTCGGCGCGGGGGCGGGCACGGGCGCGGGGGGTTCTGAGGGCGGCATGGGTCTGATCCAAACATCCACAGGTAATGGATGCAATGGAGAGGGAGTCCTTACCTTCGCCGCTCGGCGGTGTGATGGTCTGCACCCGTTGTCGTGATCTCGGCGAGTGGGCGGAAGTTTTTCCCGTGCACAGCCGGTGGACGAGGAAACCGCACGTCAGAGCGGTGAGAAGTGGATCTTCGGCGAGTTGTTCACAGCGTCGTCCACCGTCCTCCACTGGGTTGTCCACAGCTTTCGGGACGTTGTCCACAGGGTCTGATCTGAAATCCACATAGCCTGTGGATAACTTGGTTGGTCCTCCCCTCCGCTGGGCTTACCGTAGGTCCCCCGCCGGGCGATGAGCCGAGTGTCAGAGCTGTGGCGTAGGAATGGGCAGTGACGCGCGGCGGCGGGCCGGGGAGGAGGTGGGACCGGTGGCGGAGTTGGACCACGCGGGACCCATGTGGGACGGGATCGAGACGACCGAAGGGCCGGCCCCGGTCTCCCGCCCCCGGCAGAGCGCCGAGGACGGCCGGCCGGCCGCCGAGCCGGGCCCCGGCGCCGACGAGCGCGCCGCCTTCGAGCGGGTCCCCCCGCAGGATCTGACGGCCGAACAGTCCGTGCTCGGCGGCATGCTGTTGTCGAAGGACGCCATCGCCGACGTGGTCGAGGTGCTGCGCGGCGGCGACTTCTACAAGCCGGCGCACGAGACCATCTACAGCGCCATCCTCGACCTCTACGCCAAGGGCGAGCCGGCCGACCCGATCACCATCTCCGCCGAGCTCACCAAGCGCGGCGAGCTGGCCAGGGTCGGCGGCGCGAGCTATGTGCACTCCCTCGTCCACACGGTCCCCACCGCGGCCAACGCCCAGTACTACGCCGAGATCGTGCACGACCGCGCCGTCCTGCGGCGCCTCGTCCAGGCCGGCACCCGCATCACCCAGATGGGATACGCGGCCGACGGCGACGTCGACGACATCGTCAACTCGGCCCAGGCCGAGGTCTACGCGGTCACCGAGCAGCGCACCGCCGAGGACTACCTGCCGCTCGGCGACATCATGGAGGGCGCGCTCGACGAGATCGAGGCCATCAGCAACCGCAGCGGCGAGATGACCGGCGTCCCCACCGGCTTCACCGACCTCGACGCGCTGACGAACGGCCTGCACCCCGGCCAGATGATCGTCATCGCGGCCCGCCCGGCCATGGGCAAATCGACCCTCGCCCTGGACTTCGCGCGGGCGTGTTCCATCAAGCACAAGCTGCCGAGCGTCATCTTCTCGCTGGAGATGGGGCGCAACGAGATCGCGATGCGGTTGTTGTCCGCCGAGGGGCGGGTGGCGCTGCATCACATGCGGTCCGGCAGCATGACCGACGAGGACTGGAACCGGCTGGCCAGGCAGATGGCCGAGGTCAACGAGGCGCCGCTGTACATCGACGACTCGCCGAACCTGTCGATGATGGAGATCCGGGCCAAGTGCCGGCGGCTCAAGCAGCGGAACGACCTGCGGCTCGTCGTCATCGACTACCTCCAGCTGATGCAGTCGGGCGGCAGTCGGCGCGCGGAGAGCCGGCAGCAGGAGGTCTCCGAGATGTCCAGGAACCTGAAGCTGCTGGCCAAGGAGCTGGAGGTGCCGGTGATCGCGCTCTCCCAGCTGAACCGTGGGCCCGAGCAGCGCACGGACAAGAAGCCGATGGTCTCCGACCTGCGTGAGTCGGGATCGATCGAGCAGGATGCCGACATGGTCATCCTGCTGCATCGCGAGGACGCCTACGAGAAGGAGTCGCCGCGCGCCGGTGAGGCCGACCTGATCGTGGCGAAGCACCGTAACGGGCCCACGGCCACCATCACGGTGGCCTTCCAGGGCCACTACTCGCGCTTCGTCAACATGGAGGGCGGCTTCTGAGCCGCCGGTTCGGGTTCGGGTTCGGGAGAGGGAGGTTGATGAATATGGCCGTCGTCGGCCCTCGTCCGCATGCCCTGGTCCGGGCCGCGCGTCGGTAAGGCGTGGCCCGGGTCGTCCCGACGACCTGGAGTGACACGTGTCCTTCCCTTCCTCTTCCTCTTCCTCTTCATCGACCGACGGTGACCTGGTCACCGACCGTCTCCTGCTCAGGTGCTGGACCGCCGCCGACGTCGCCGCCGTGCTGGGGGGTGACCGGCCGGTGGGCTGGGCGGCGGACTTTCCGGCCGAGGGGGACCGCGTGATCGCGGGCCTGCTCGGAGAGCACCCCGACTGGCTCGCGGCGCACGGCCACCGGCAGCTCGTCGAACGCGACGGCGGCCTGGTGGTGGGCTCGATCGGGCTGTTCTGGCCGCCGCGCGACGGCACCGTCGAGTTCGGCTACGGCGTCGTGCCCTCCCGTCGCGGCCGTGGCTACGCCACCGAGGCCACCCGTGCGTTGGCGGCGTTCGCCCTCGCCGTGCCGGGGGTGCGCACCGTGGTGGCCTGCGTCGAGCTGTCCAATCCGGCGTCCGTCCGGGTGCTGGAGAAGGCCGGCTTCGAGCGGCTGGGCGCGGAGGGCGACCTGGCGCGTTACGGGCTCCGGCGCGAGGGCTGACGGGCGAAGGCCGCGGCCAGGGTGGCGACGCCCTCGTGGATGGTGGGCGGCGGGGTGGCGGCGTAGCCCATGATCAGCCCGGGCGGCCCTGGCAGGGCGCGGTGCCAGCTGAGCGGGTGGAGCTTGACGCCGTGGGCGAGGGCGGTGGCGGCCAGGGCGATGTCGTTGATGGGTGCCGTGTCGAGCTCGGGGTCGGCGAACGTGGTCATCAGGTGGAGGCCGGCGGCGGCGCCGTGCACGGTGGCGTGCGGGAGGTGCCGGCGCAGGGCCGTGATCATGGCGTCCCGGCGGCGCCGGTGGCGGGCGCGGGCCAGCCGCAGTTGGCGTTCCAGCTCGCCGGACTCCATCAGCCTGGCCAGCACCAGCTGGGGCAGCGCCGCGTTGCCGAGGTCGGCGAGGCGCTTGGCGGCGATCAGCGCGTCGCGGTGCTCGGGCGGCGGCACCAGCCAGCCGATGCGCAGCGCGGGGGCGAGGAGCTTGGAGGCGCTGCCGCAGTAGGCGACGCGGTCGGCGAGCAGGGAGCGGAGCGCGGCGACCGAGGGCCGGTCGTAGCGGTGTTCGCTGTCGTAGTCGTCCTCGATGATCAGCCCTTCGTGCTCGGTGGCCCAGCGCAGCAGTTCGCGGCGGCGGGCGCCGTCGAGGACGACGCCGGTGGGGAACTGGTGGGCGGGGGTGAGCAGGACGGCGTGGGCGCCGGTGGCGCGTAGCGCGTCGACGCGCGCCCCCGCGGTGTCCACCGGGACCGGCGGGGTGGCGAGGCCGCCGGCGGCCAACTGCTGGCGGGCGCCGAGCGAGCCGGGGTCCTCGACGGCGACGGTGGTGTGCCCGGCGGCGCGCAGCACCTGGCCGAGCAGGGTGAGGCTCTGGGCGGTGCCGGAGGTGATGAGGACCTCGTCGGGGGCGACGCGGAGGCCGCGGTTGCGGGCCAGCCAGTGGGCGACGGCGGTGCGCAGCGCCGGGGTGCCGCGCGGGTCGCCGTAGCCGAGGCCGGTGGCCGGGAGGTCGCGGAGGAGTTCGCGCTCGGCGCGCAGCCACGCGGTGCGGGGGAAGGCGGCCAGGTCGGGGGTGCCTGGCGAGAGGTCGATGCGGGCGGTGGAGCCGCGGAGCGCGTCGAAGACGTCCTCGCCCGGCGGGTGGGCGAACGGGTCGGCGGCCGGCCCGGTGGGCCCGGTGGGCCCGGCGCGTCCGGCGGGCGGCGCGGGTGCGGGAGAGCGCGCGGGTATCAGTGGCGCCGCGACGATGGTGGTGCCGTTGCGGCCGCGCCCCTCGGCGTGGCCGTCCTCGATGAGCCGGCGGTACGCCTCGGTGACGACGCCGCGGGAGACGCGCAGTTCGTCGGCGAGCACCCGGGTGGCGGGCAGTCGGCTGCCCACCGGGAGCCGGCCGTCGGCCACGGCGCTCCTGAGCCGGCCGGCCAGCCAGTCGGCACGCCCGCCCGGCGGCGCGGCGGTCACGTCGAGCTGGAGGAAGTCGGAGGCGCCGCCCGTCAAGAGGCGCGAATTGGTCCTACCGTCTCGATCGTCATTGGACCTGTTCACGGGGCCATAGTGGCAGCAGGGTGGGGGCATGGACTCGGTGATCGGCTACGTACACGGCTATTCGGAGCGCGAGGCGCGCAGGCTCGGGGACCAGGCGGACACGCTGTCCGAGCTGCTGCACGCCGACACGGTGTACCCGGCCGGCAGCACGGTGCTCGAGGTGGGCTGCGGGGTGGGGGCGCAGACCGTGCACCTGGTGACCGGCAGCCCAGGGGTGCGGTGGGTGGCCGTGGATCGCTCGGCCGAGTCGTTGGCCGTGGCGCGGGCGCGGGTGATGTCGCGGGCGCCCGGGGCCGACGTGCGCTGGTGCGAGGCCGACGTGTACGAGTTGCCGTTCGCGGACGCGGAGTTCGACCACGTCTTCGTCTGCTTCGTGGTCGAGCACCTGTCCAATCCGGGGCGGGCGCTGGCCGAGCTGCGCCGGGTGCTGCGGCCCGGCGGGACGCTCACCCTGATAGAGGGCGACCACGGCGCGGCCTTCTTCCACCCCGACAGCGCCTACGCGCGGGCCGTGATCGAGTGCCAGGCGCGGCTGCAGGCGGTGGCCGGCGGGAACGCGCTGACCGGGCGGATGGTGGGGCCGTTGTTGCGGGGCGCCGGGTTCACCGGGGTGACGGTGCGGGTGCGGACGGTCTATGTGGACGACAGCCGACCCGAGTTGATGGTGGACTTCGTGCTCGACACCTTCACCGCGATGATCAAGGGCGCCCGCGAACAGGCGTTGGCGGCCGGCCTCATGACCTCCCACGACTGGGACCGTGGCATAGCGGACCTGCGTCGCACGGCGGGCGAGGGCGGCGTGTTCCACTACGCGTTCTTCAAGGCGGTCGGGGTCCGCGCGGCTTGACCTTCAGGTGGGCCGAACGTCGAGACTCGCCGGCATGGATCGCGAGACCGAACCACCGCACGAGATGAGCATCGGCGCCTTCGCCCGCCGGGTCGGCGTGACGTCGAGCGCGCTGCGCTTCTACGACGACTGCGGGCTGCTGCGCCCTGACCGGGTGGACGCCGCCACCGGCTACCGCTACTACGCGCCGGAGCAGGCGGCGCGCGGGGTGCTGGTGCGGCGGCTGCGGGAGGCCGGGCTGCCGCTGGTGGACGCGGCCGTGGTGCTCGACGGCACGGCCGAGGAGGGGCGGGCCACGCTCCGCGCCCATCTGCGGCGCAGCTCCGAGCTGGCGGCGGCGGCCAGGGCGGCCGCCGAGGAGGTACTGATCGACCTGCCGGACGTGGGGCGGCGGGCGACGGCTCTGCTGGGCGGCGCCGAACTGGCGAGCGCCGTCCGGCAGGTGGCGCCGGCGGCGGGGTCATGGGGGTACCGGGGAGGGCCCGCGGTGCTCGGCGGGGTGCTGATCGAGCTGGTCGGCGGCGAGGTGCGGCTGGTGGCCACCGACCGCTACCGGCTGGCGCTGCGGGTGCTGCGTCCGGTGGTGTTGGACGGCGACCCCTGCCGGCTGTTGGTGGCCGCGGACGCGCTGCGCGCCGCCGGGGCCTGGGCGTTGCCGCTGCCCGAGGTGGAGGTGGTGGTGGACGAGGCGGGCGCGCGACTGCGCGCCGGGGAGCGCGTGTTGCCGTTGCCGCCGCCGTCGCTCGGCGCGGCGAACCCCGAGGACCCGGGGGACCCGGAGGAGCCGGAGGCGTCGGAAGACCTGGCTTACCTGGACTACCCGGACTACCGGGGGATGCTGGCCGCGCTCGCCGCGCCGCGCGGCCGGGTCGTCGCCGACCGGCTGGCGCTGCGCGCCGCCGCGGCCGGACCGCGCCCGGTGACCCTGCGGGTGCGGGAGGGCGCGATCACGGTCGAAGGGACGGCGGTGCGCGGCGTCGTCTCGGGAGCGCCACCTGCCTCGGTGAGCTTCGACCCCGCGGTGCTGCTGCCGGCCCTGGACGCCAGTGTCGGGCCCGACGTGCTGCTCGAACTGACCGACGAGGCGGCGCCCGTGGTCGTCCGCTCGGCTGACCAGGGCAGCTTCACCACGCTCGTGATGCCCGTACGCGTGACGGAGGCGTGACCGATGGATCCACGGAACGAGGTGATCGGCCTGTGCGTGGCCGGCATGGCCGCGGAGGCGGCGGGGGACCCGGCGCGGGCCCGCGAGCTGTTCGAACGGGCCTGGGCGGCGGCCGGCGACGACTACGAGCGCTGCGTCGCGGCGCACTACGTGGCGAGGCACCAGGACACCCCGGCCGACACGCTGCGCTGGAACGAGGACTGCCTCCGGTACGCGGACGCGGTGGGGGACGACCGCGTCGCCGGCTTCTACGCCTCGCTGCACCTCAACATCGCCCGGGCGCGCCGCGACCTCGGCGACCACGAGCTGGCCGGCACGCACCTGGCGCGAGCCGCCGAGCACCTGCCCGCCGTGCCGGAGGGGGAGTACCGGAACTGGCTCCGGCTGGCCGTCGCCGACGGTCGCCGGGCGGCCGCCGGGCCGCCAGGGCCCGGCCACGCGGCGCTCGACGCGCTGATCGAGCGCTGGTGCGAGCGCCGCCGGCTGACCGCGCTGGCCCTGGTGCTGCCCGCCCACCTCGGCGACCTCGGCACCTCCGAGGACGCCGAACGCCTCGTCACGACGCTGCGCATGGTGCACGCCACCGACCGGTTGCCGGCGGCGGAACGCGCCGAGGTGGGGCGGGTGATCGCGGCGCTGACCGCGCCGGAACCGCTTGACGCGGGCCGGGGCTGAGCCACGGCGCCATGCCCTAGGGTCGAAGGATGCGGACGGCGGACGACGAGCGTGACGGCATCCTCCCCCCGACTCCGTCCGGGGGTGCGGAGCGGGCGCCCGCGCGGCTGCGGGAGAAGGCGAGCTGGCTGATCACCCACACGGCGACGCCCGCCGGCCGGCTGTCGGCCGAGGCGTTCGCCGCCGTCGGCGCCCGCCGCTACCACTACCCGCTGCTCGCCGCGCTCGCCGAGTTCGGCCCGGCCAGTCAGGCGGCGCTCGGCCGCCGCTGCGGCATCGACCGCAGCGACGTCGTCGCCGCGCTCAACGAGCTGGTGGCCGCGGGACAGGTGGTGCGCAGCCCCGACCCGGCGGACCGGCGGCGCAACGTGATCACCCTGACGCCGGCCGGCGAGCAGCAGCTGACGCGCGCCGACGAGGTGTTGGGGAAGGCGCAGGACGCGCTGCTCGCGCCGCTCTCCGGGGCGGAGCGGGCCGAGCTGCGGCGGCTGCTCACGCTGGTGCTCGACCACTGGACGGCCGAATCGTCGTAACGCGGGGGCCTGCCCGGGGGCCTCGCCCGGGGCCCGCGAGACGCCGCGGAAAAGGGTGGGCTCGTGCGGGGCGCCGCCGCCTACACTCCCCGGCATGGCGATGCGGAAGGCGAACGACCAGGCCGCGGACCCGATCGCGGACCCGACCGTCGGCGCCGCCGCGTTGGCCGGGATCGCGCGCCGGCACGGCGTCGCGCCGGCTGACGTCCGGCCGGCGCCGCGGCAGGGCGTCGCCGCCCATGTGCGGCTGCTCGGCGAGGAACTGGTCCTCAAGGTCGCGCGCCCCGGCGACGCCGGCTTCGCCGCCGACCTCCGCAAGGAGGCCGTGGTCATTCCCCATGCCGCGCGCCTCGGCGTGCGCACCCCGGAGGTCGTGGAGTTCGACGGCGCGGGCGGCGAGCTTGGCGCCCCCTACCTGGTGCTGCGCCGCGCGCCCGGTGTCGCGCCCTCCGACGACGAGCCGGGGCCCGTCGCCTACCGCGAGCTCGGCGAGCAGCTCGCCCTGCTGCACGCCGCGCCCCGGACGCCGCTCGCCGGCGTGCCGGAGGACCGTGCGGGCGACCCGCGTCCCGACGTCGAGGCGCTGGCGGCCCGGGGCTACCTCAGCGTGGGCCTCGCGCGCTGGCTGCTCGACTGGCTCGACGAGCTCGCCGCCCAGGCGCCGGCCGAGCCGCCGCTCGTCCTGCTGCACGGCGACGTGTCCGCCGGCAACCTGCTGGTCGACCCGGCGAGTGGCGCCCTGACCGCGCTCTTCGACTGGGGCGACGCGGCCTACGCCGACCCGGCCGTCGAGTTCGCCAAGGTGCCGCCGCGCGCCGTCGGGGCGGTCCTCGCCGGCTACGCGCCCGACGAGATCGTGTCGTGGTGGCCGCGCGTTCTGCGGCACCACCTCTCCTGGGCCGTCGGCCGGACGTCCGGCGCCCCCGAGCCGACGGCCAAGCACTGGTCGGCCCAGCCGGCCAACCGGCTCCTCGAACTGCTCCGCTACTTCTCGGCCGATGACGCGGCCGACGGCTGGACCAGGTCCCAGCGGTTGCCGTAGCGGTCGACGAAGACCGCGACCCGGCCGTAGGGGGCGGTCCACGGCGGCTTCTCGATCGTCACGCCGGCGGCCGTGAACCTGGCCAGGTCGGCTTCGAAGTCGTCGGTGTAGAGGAAGAAGCCGACCCGGCCGCCGGTCTGGTCGCCGATCCGGCTCCGCTGGTGGTCGGTGACCGCCCTGGCCAGCAGCAGCCCCGTCTGCGCCGCCGGTCCTGGGGCGACGACCACCCAGCGCTTGCCTGGGTAGTCGTCGGGCTGGGGGGTGTCCTCGCGCAGCTCGAAGCCGAGCGCGCCGGTGTAGTACGCGATGGCCTCGTCGTAGTCGGGCACGACGAGGGTGAGCAGTCCGAGTTGGGGGCACCTCCCGGACGAAGTCTGGGGGATCATCGCGGCAGCATGCCATCCTGGTCCGTATGGCCGACGGCGGGTACCGCGAACGGCCGGCGCG
The DNA here is from genome assembly GCF_054783955.1 of Streptomyces mayteni. Taxonomy (NCBI): domain Bacteria; kingdom Bacillati; phylum Actinomycetota; class Actinomycetes; order Kitasatosporales; family Streptomycetaceae; genus Streptomyces; species Streptomyces mayteni. Next base: position 27,759 of record NZ_BAAGPR010000073.1, read on the forward strand.
CCTCGCCGGCCTGGCCGGCGGCGTGGTGTGGGACCTCGCGGCGCCGACCGACCGGGTCGGCCGGGTGCTGCCTGACGGCTGCATGGACCTGATCTGGGACGGCGCGCGGCTGCTGGTCGCCGGCCCCGACACCCGCGCCCATCTGGTGGCGAGCGCGGCCGGCGCGCGGTTCACCGGGCTGCGGTTCGCGCCGGGCGTCGGGCCGCTGGTGTACGGGTTGCCGGCGAACGAGCTGACCGACCTGCGGGTCGGACTTGACGAGCTGTGGCCGGCGCGGTCGGTCCGGTGGCTCACCGAGCGGGTGGCGGGCGCGGCCAGCGCCGGGGCGGCCCTGGAGGAGCTGGCCGCCGCGCGGCTTTCGGCCGCGCCCGAGCCCTGGCTGGCCAGGGCGGTCGCGGCGCTCGCCGCCGGCCGCGGGGTGGCGGAGACCGCGGGCGAGCTCGGGCTGAGCGAGCGGCAGCTGCGCCGCCGGGGCCTGGCCGCCTTCGGCTACGGCCCCAAGACGCTGGCGCGGGTACTGCGGCTGCAGCGGGCCCTGGGGCTGACCGACGCCGGCACGCCGCCGGCCACGGCGGCGGCATTGGCCGGCTACGCCGACCAGGCCCATCTCGCGCGCGAGGTCAGGGAGTTGACGGGCGTGCCGCTGACCCGACTCAGGGCGTGAGGCGTCACTGGTCCAGGGGGTCCAGGGGGGCGAAGAGGTCGACGCCGTTGCCGTCGGGATCCTGGACGACCGCGTAGCGCTGGCCCCAGAAGGCGTCCCACGGCGCCTTCTCGCCCAGGTGGCCGGCGGCGGTGAGCTCGGCGTAGAGGGCGTCGACGGCGGCCGCGTCCGCGCAGCGGAAGGCGATCCCGATCCGTTGGGCGCCGGGCACCGGCTTCCAGTCGGGCAGGAACGACCTGATCGTCTCGACGGTGTCCCAGGCGAACCGCAGGCCGCCGGGGAGCGTGGCCTCCACGTGCGGCTGGTTCTCGGCTCCCTCCGGGACGTCGAGGCCGAGGCGCCGGTAGAAGGCGAGCGAGGCAGCCAGGTCGTCGGTGACGATGCCGATGAGGTCGAAGCGCGGCGTCGGTGCGTTCCGTGCGGTTCGTGCTGTCATGCGGGCGACGCTAGGCGGGGTGGGCGCGGGCCGTCTTGAAGGAATCGGACGTCCGCCGCCGGGACGCCTCCCGTTCGGGCGCCGCCGATCGGTTGAACCCACCGCCTGTGGATAACTCAGAATCTGTGGATAACTCGGGTGACAGGCCGAGCAGCCTGTGGATAACCCGCGTCCTGGTGACTTCCGGCTACACTGCGGCACGGCCCGAAGCCGCAACTCCTCTTTGCGACTTCGGGCCGACTCGTGGTGCTCGCCGGTTCACCCCAGGTCGGGCCGCCAGCCGCCGTTCAGCTGCGATCGTCGCAGGTCATCGCGGATTTCGAGCAGCCGCTGCCGGTGCTCACCCGAGGTCTCGATGAGGTGGTTGAGCAGCGGCGTGACCGCGGTCGCGATCACCTGCCTGACCGCCTCCTCGGCGACGACGACCATCCGCTCGTCAACCACTCGTTCCACGTATCGCTCGAGCTCGTGAAGGGCCCGCAGCGGAAAGTTATCCACAGGCTCGCCACCCACCGGGACCTGGGCCGCCGCCTCGGTGTCGAGGAGATAGGACCGCACCTGACGTGCGACGACGCTGTCCCGCAGCAGCATCCCGACGTTGAGCACGGCTCGCCTGGGGTAGAGGGTGAGGCTCCGCCTCGGCTGCGGCAGCCCCGGATAGGGGGACAAGTTGTCCCTCTTGAATCGCTGGAGCTCCAGGCCATCCAGAACCCGGAGGCCGCTCTCGATGAGCTCGCCGCGGTGTCGGATGACGATCTTCTTGACGGCCTCTCGGTCGACCTCGTAGAACTCGGCGACCATCCGCGTCGTCACGTGCAGCCCGTCCGGCAGCAGCCGCAGCGTCTTCACCTTGTCGAGCACGTCCACCCGATCCATGACGCGGCCTCGCAGCTCGCGCGAGGCGAGCAGGTCGCTCTCCTGGGCGTTCATCATCGTTCCCCTTCCTGGCCCCTGAGGGCCCGACGGATGGCGTAGCGGGCCTACGCCATCCGGGTTAACGATGGTGATCCTGCGAAGATACGGGCGAACGCCGCCCATCCGTCCGAAGCGGGTCAAGTCGTGCGTGGGCGGCGGCGGTTCACTCCGCCCAGGGTATGGTCCGCACCTCGCCGGTCTCCGGGAGGGTGGCCTGGCCGTCGTGGCGCATGCAGACCAGCGCCTCGACCGGCTCGGTGCCGGCCACCGAGATCCGCCGGGCCTCGCCGGCCGGCAGGACCGCGGCCTGGCCTGGGCCGACGAGCGCCGGCTCGGCGCCGGCGTCTCCCGTCTCGCCCGTCTCGCCCGCCTCGTCCGTGCCGCCCGCGGCGACGGCGAGCGTGCCGCTGAGCGGCACCCACACCTGCTCGCGGTCCACGGAGTGCGCCGGGCCCTGGGCGCCCGGCGCCATCCGCACCGTCCACGCGCTGAGCTCGTGGGAGCCCAGGCTCGGCGCCGCCAGCCTGGTCATCTCGGCGTTCGGGGTGGTGATGACGTCGTGCTCGGTCGGGGTGTTCACCTGCATGGGGCTCGCTCCTCCAGCGTCGGGCAATGAGTAAAGCTGCTTGACTCACACTCTCCGAGCGTAGAGTAAAGCAGCTTTACTCACCTGTGCCACCATGGACCCCGTGCCAGAGCCAGAACCGCCGCCACCCCAGCCCGAGCTGACCTTCCTCCTCGGCATGGGGTTCCAGCTCCTCCTCGCCGAGTTCGACGCCCGCGTCGCCGAGCACGGCTACGGCGACCTCCGGCCGATCCACGGCCTGGCCTTCCAGGCGCTGCGCCCCGCCGGGGCGACCAGCAGCGAGCTGGCGGCGCGGCTCGGGGTCACCAAGCAGGCCGCCGGGCAGATCGTGGACGACCTGGAGCGGCGCGGCTACGTGCGGCGCGAGCCGCATCCGGCCGGCGGGCGGCGTCGTCTCGTCGTGCTCACCGAGGCCGCCCACCGCCATCTGGCCGTCGCAGGGCGGGTGCTGCACGCCCTGGAGGCGGAGCTCGGCGATCGTCTCGACGTCGCCGCGCTGCGCGTCGATCTCGAACGGCTGGTGGGCGTGTTGGCGGACGGCCGTCCGCTGCCGCCGCTGCGGCCGGTGTGGTGAGGGTCAGCCGAGGGCGACCGAGTAGGGCGCGAAGCGGCGGGTGATGTCGCCTGGGATGTCGGGGGCGCCGCGCACCATCAGCGTGGTGTCGTGGCCGTCGCCGAGGCCGTTGGCCCGGAGCCAGGCGCCGAGCTCCGGGTGGCGGGCGTCCACGTCGTAGCGGACGGCGCGGCCCGCCTCGGCGCCGAGGCGGGCGATCAGGGCCTGGGCGGTGGCGGTGTCGTCGGCGACGACCGGGCCGATGACGACGCTTGACGGGTTGGGCCAGGCGGCGGCGAAGCCGGCGAGCCGGCCGGTGCGGGCGTCCGCGGCGACCAGGAACCGGTCGGCGAAGGCCGGCAGCCGGGTCAGCAGCCCGGTGCGGTCGGCGCCGAACACCGGGCGGTCGTAGGCCAGCACGGCCGGCAGGTCGGCGGCGGTGGCCGGCCGCACGGCCGACGCCGCTCCGGTCGGCGGCGGCACCGCGCCGGTGAAGGTGCCGCGGATGGTGGTGAGGCTGCCGACCGCCTTGAAGCCGAGCTGCTCGTAGAGCGGCCGGCCCTGCTCCGTCGCGGAGAGGAACGCGGTGGCCGGGCCGCACTCGGCCAGGGCGTGCCGCATCAGGTGGCGGGCGATGCCGCGGCGGGCGTACCGCTCGGCGACCAGCACCATGCTCAGGCAGCGGTGGTCGTCCCCGTAGGCGGTGACGACGACGGTGGCGATCAGCCCGCCAAGCGGGTCGCCGGCGGGGGCGTCGATGCCGTAGCCCTGGCCGGCGGTGAGCAGCAGCCGCCACTTGTGCTCCTCGCGCGTCCAGTCCCGGCTGTCCGCCAGGTCCAGGCAGGCCGTCAGGTCGGCCAGGTCGAGGCGGCGGACGGGCAGGTCGGTGGCGGAGAGCGGCGTCACCGCCCCACAGTGGCCGATGCCCGCGCCCCGACGCGAGCGGTTTTCGTACTCCGCGCGGCCTTCCCGCGCCGCGCGGCCAGCGCCGCCCGCCCGCGCCTGGTGGGTCCCCAGGGCTTGAGCACGGAGATCGCGGTCATGAACAGGTAGAGGCTGAGCGAGACGACGGGCGGCGCGACGAGCGCCGACGGGTCGGAGGCCGCCCGTCCGGCCGCGACCTCGGCGGCCGCGTTGTCGATCCCGGCGCGGAACAGGAACAGCGAGGCGAGGCCGGCGCCCAGCGTGAGCCAGAACTTGGCGTACACCCAGCGGTAGCGGGCCAGTCCCCACGGCGTGCCGAGGGAGAGGACCAGGCCGGAGCCGAAGGTCGTCAGGGCGAGCGGCGCGATCAGCCAGTCGCCGAAGATCTTCATGGCGCGGTAGGCGGCCTCGGCCGTGGCGGCCGAGTCGGTGGTGGCGCCGGCTATGCCGAGCACCAGCAGGCAGAGGGTCAGGCCGAGCCAGCCGACGGACACGACGACGTGTGCGACGAGGAGGGCCCGGCGGACCGGACGACGCAGCTCTCTCATGCCGCCACGGTCCCGCGCCGCCCCCGGCCGCGTCGTCGGACGGCGGAAGCATTCCCGGCTACTCCCGGTTGAGTACGTGCGGGGTCAGGCGTCGGCGAGGGGGTCGCCCGCGAAGGGGTCGCCCGCCACCCCGGCGAGCCTGATCAGCCCGGGACCCTCGCTCGGGAAGTCGTCGACCAGCACCCACAGCGTGTACGTCCAGCCGCGGTCGGCCGCGCGCCCGGTCGCCCACGCCAGGACCTCGGCGACGTCGGCGTCCGCCACCTCGTACTCGTCGGCCGCGACGGCCGTCACGTCCCAGAAGGAGACCCGATAGCGCGTCTCGTCCCGCTCCCAACTCGTGTCCCTCGGATCGACGCCACGTATCCGCATGGCGTCAGCCCAGGTTCCCGTCGGCGATGAGTTCCGCGTCCGGTCGTGGTCAGCAGTGCATGACCACCAACGACATTCCCTTCGACCTCGGCCCGGCGGCGCGCGGCGTGGCCGGGCTGCTGGACGGCGTCGGCGACGAGCGGTTCGCGGCCGTTACGCCCTGCCCCGACTACCGCGTCGAGGACCTGCTGCGCCACCTGCTCGGCCTGACGCTGGCCTTCCGGGCCGCCGCCCGCAAGGAGTTCGGGCCGCTCACCGATCTCAGCCCCACCGACCCGGCCGCGCCTGCGCTCTCCCTCGACGGCGACTGGCGTGGCCGGTTGCGCGGCCAGCTCGACGAGTTGGCCGCGGCCTGGCGGCAGCCGGCGGCCTGGGCGGGCGAGACGCGGGCCGGCGGCGTGACCATGCCGGCCGCGGTCCTCGGCCGGGTCGCGCTCAACGAACTGCTGCTGCACGGCTGGGATCTGGCCCGCGCGACCGGCCAGCCGTACTCGGCCGACGAGGCCAGCGCGCGGGTCGCCATCGCGCTGCTCTCCGCCCAGACCGAGGACGCGGCCCGCGAGGGCACCGGCTTCGGCCTGGTCGTCCAGGTCCCGGCCGACGCCTCCCCCCTCGACCGCGCCGTCGGCCTGGGCGGCCGCGACCCCTCCTGGACGGCGTCGTCGAGCGCGGGAGGATGATGTGCCGCGGCGGGGGGTGAGTCTGAGGGGGCCTATGCCGTGCGAGCCGAAACCCGATCCGCTGGCGGACTATCCGCACTGGTTGGACGATGAGGAGCCGGAACCTCGGCCGCCGCGCCGCCCGGTGGGCCCCGTCGGGCGCGCCGTCCGCTGGGGCTGCCTGGCCGTCGGGGCGGTGCTCGCCTTCCCCGTGGCGCTGATGCTGATGCTGGCCGCCAGCAACGCCGTTCCGACGCCGACCCCGGACGGGGATCCACTCGACCTGACCGAGGGCGAGTTGGTCGGTGCCTGGGCGGACGACGTGGGCAGCCACCTGACGTTGGCGCCGGACGGCACGTTCCAGATCTTCGGCGCCTGCGGGGACTTCTCCGGCACCGACGTCGAGCCGTTCTCCCGAGGGGAGACGATCAGGTCCGGCACCGGTGACTGGCGGATGCGGGAGTCGCCGCACGAGCTCACCGTGGTGCAGCTGGACTTCGCGGGCGGCACCGGGTTCGCCAGCTACACCGTGTGGGGCACGCGCGAGGCACCCGTCCTCTGGACGTACCTCGGGCCCCCGGACGCGGGGGACCTCTGCGTCCTGCACGGCGCCGTCGAGGAGTGACGACGGTGTCCGGCCCGCCGGGGGGCGGGCCGGGCACCGTGGGGGGCGGGGGTCAGTCGGCCAGTGGGAGGTAGACGCGGTTGCCGGAGTCCGCGAATTCCTTGGACTTGGCGGCCATGCCCGCCTCGATCGCGTCGCCCGTCAGGCCGAGTTGGTCGCCGTAGTCGTTCCTGATCTCCTGGCTGATCTTCATCGAGCAGAACTTCGGCCCGCACATGGAGCAGAAGTGGGCCGTCTTGGCCGGCTCCGCCGGCAGGGTCTCGTCGTGGAAGGCGCGGGCCGTGTCGGGGTCGAGGGCCAGGTTGAACTGGTCCTCCCAGCGGAACTCGAAGCGCGCGTCGGAGAGCGCGTCGTCCCAGACCTGGACGCCCGGGTGGCCCTTGGCCAGGTCGGCGGCGTGCGCGGCGATCTTGTAGGTGATGACGCCGGTCTTGACGTCGTCGCGGTTGGGCAGGCCGAGGTGTTCCTTCGGCGTGACGTAGCAGAGCATCGCCGTGCCCCACCAGGCGATCATCGCGGCGCCGATGCCCGAGGTGATGTGGTCGTAGGCGGGCGCGACGTCGGTGGTGAGCGGGCCCAGGGTGTAGAAGGGGGCGCCGTCGCAGATCTCCTGCTGGAGGTCGATGTTCTCCTTGATCTTGTGCATCGGGACGTGGCCCGGGCCCTCGATCATGGTCTGGACGTCGTGTTCGCGCGCGATCCGGTTGAGTTCGCCGAGGGTGCGGAGTTCGGCGAACTGCGCCTCGTCGTTGGCGTCCGCGATGGATCCGGGGCGGAGGCCGTCGCCGAGCGAGAAGGTGATGTCGTAGGCGCGCAGGATCTCGCAGAGCTCGGCGAAGTGCGTGTAGAGGAAGCTCTCCCGGTGGTGCGCCAGGCACCAGGCGGCCATGATCGAGCCGCCGCGGGAGACGATGCCGGTCTTGCGGCGCGCCGTGAGCGGGACGTAGCGGAGCAGCACGCCGGCGTGCACCGTCATGTAGTCGACGCCCTGCTCGGCCTGTTCGATCACCGTGTCGCGGTAGCTCTCCCAGGTCAGCTCCTCGGCCCGGCCGCCCACCTTCTCCAACGCCTGGTAGATGGGCACCGTTCCGACCGGCACCGGCGAGTTGCGGAGGATCCACTCGCGGGTGGTGTGGATGTCGCGGCCGGTGGAGAGGTCCATGATGGTGTCCGCGCCCCACCGGGTGGCCCAGGTCATCTTCTCCACCTCCTCGTCGATGGACGAGGTGACGGCCGAGTTGCCGATGTTCGCGTTGACCTTCACCAGGAAGTTCCGGCCGATGATCATCGGTTCGGACTCCGGGTGGTTGACGTTCACCGGCAGCACGGCGCGGCCGGCGGCGATCTCGTCGCGGACGAACTCGGGGTCGCGGTTCTCCCGGATGGCGACGAACTCCATCTCGGGAGTGATCTCCCCGCGCCTGGCGTACGCGAGTTGGGTGACGGCGCCCGTGCCGTCGGCACGGCGCTCGGCGATCCACGCGCGCCGCAGCGGCGGCAGGCCGCGGCGGACGTCGGTGGCGATCTCGGGGTCGGTGTAGGGCCCCGAGGTGTCGTAGAGGGTCACGGAGTTGCCGTCGGTGAGGTGCACCCTCCGCACCGGCACCCGCAGATCGGGGCGCGAGCCGGTGACGTGTCCCTTGTGCGAACCGATGACGGGCGCGCTTGACGTGCCCGTTTCCTGCTTGGTCATCAGACCCACTCCCTACGCCGGCATTACCCGGTAACAGGTTCGGCGGTCGGCGCAGCGGCAGCGCCCTCTCAGCCCCGTGCTCGGAGCTCCCGCGATCTATCGAGCGGTACCGCGGTGAGGCGGTACGGCCCCTCCACGCTAACCGCATGACGCGCGCGCTGAACAGGGGGCCGGGCGTCCTCCGGGCATCCGATGGACTTCTTAGGCGATGATCGGCGGGTGACCGCAGACACCGCACACCCCGAACCCCGCGAGGTCCACCACGGCCACGCGCATCAGCACGGCCCGCCGGCGCCCGTCTCGGCGCACCTGCGCCGCGTCATCGCGGCGGTGCTGATCCCGTTCGCGGCGCTGATGGCCGCCGGCCTGGTCCTGCTGTGGCCGGGCGGCGCGCCCGAGCACGAGGAGCGCACCGGCGTCGGCTTCGACCAGCAGTTGGAGCAGGCGCGGGTGACGGAGGTCGCGGAGTCGCCGTGCGAGGACCTCGGGGTCCAGCTGCCGACCAACATCGAGGGCGCGTGCGCCGAGGCCACGGTGGAGGTGACCTCCGGCCAGGACACCGGCCGGACGTTCACCGAGGTGGTGACGCCCGACGCGTCGCAGCAGTACCACGTCGGGCAGGAGGTGATCGTCGCCTACGCGCCCGACGCGCCCCCGGAGCTGCAGTACAGCATCACGGACGTGGACCGGCAGGTGCCGATGCTGCTGCTCGCCGGGATCTTCGCGGTGGTGGTGGTGCTGGTGGGCCGGCTGCGGGGGCTGTTGGCGCTGGTGGGGCTCGCGGTGAGCTTCGCCGTGCTGACGCTGTTCATCCTGCCGGCCATACTCAGCGGTTCGAACCCGCTGCTGGTGGCGGTCATCGGCGGCAGTGTGATCATGCTCACGGCGCTGTACCTGTGTCACGGGGTGAACGCGCGGACCTCGGTCGCGGTGCTCGGCACGCTGGTGTCGCTGCTGCTGATCGGGCTGCTCGGCTCGGTGTTCATCGAGTGGGCGCACCTGAGCGGCAACACCGACGACCAGACGGGCCTGGTGCACAGCCTCTATCCGGACATCGAGATCCAGGGCCTGCTGCTGGCCGGCATCCTGATCGGCTCGCTCGGCGTGCTCGACGACGTGACCGTGACCCAGACCTCGGCCGTCTGGGAGCTCAAGCGGGCCGAGCCGGACGCGAGTTGGCTGAAGCTCTACCGCTCGGCGATGCGGATCGGCCGGGACCACATCGCGTCGGTCGTGAACACCCTGGTGCTGGCCTACGCGGGTGCGGCGCTGCCGCTGATGCTGCTGTTCACGATCGCGCGGGCGAGCGTGAGCACGGTGGCGTTCAGCGAGCTGGTCTCCGAGGAGATCGTGCGGACCCTGGTGGGGTCGATCGGCCTGGTGGCCTCGGTGCCGGTGACGACGCTGCTGGCGTCGCTCGTGGTGAGCGCCGACCGCCCGGCGCCCGGCACGGCGGCGATTCCGGCGCCGGCGGGCGCGCCCGCCGGGGACGCGCTCGTGCCGGCGGCTCCGTCGATGCCGGCGGCTACCAACCGCCACCGGAGGAGGAGGAAGAGGTGAACTTCCGCACCACGAAGATCAGCACGGCCACCAACGCGGCGAAGATCAGGACGCGGAAGGCGAGCCCGAGCACCCAGGTGATCAACGTGATGAGCAGGCTGCCGAAGACGACCAGCGCGAGGGTGGGGATGGCGATCCAACGCACCCACCACGGCAGTGTCATAAAGGCGGCTTTCATTGCCCCGGCTCCTTCATCGATTCTCCGACGTTCTCGATGCTAAGGGCGGCGGGCGGGGTGTGGGAGGCCCGATCGCCCCGGTCCTCCCCTGACCGTTCCCTGACTCCGACCCTGAGGCCGGCCTCGTTCCGCGGTGCCGGTCAGCTCCCCTCGGGGGGCGTGAAGACCACCATCACGCGCAGGTCCTCGGTGATGTGGTGGAAGCGGGCCGGGGTGCCGGCCGGCACGTAGACCACGCTGCCGCGCCCCACGGTGGTCGTCTCCTCGCCGACGGTGACCGACGATCGGCCGCTGACCACGAAGTTCACCACGTCCTGCCGCTGGGGCCGCTGGGTGTCCTGCTGGCCGGCGTCGAGCGCGTACAGCCCGACCGATATGTTCCGTTCGTTGAGGAAACGCAGGTAGGCGCCGTTGTTCGCGAGCCGTTCCGCCTCCAGCCGATCAAGTCGGAACTCCTTCATCGCGTCATTTCCTTTGCGCTCCAGGTGCCATCTGCAACGATCCCCTGTATGACAAGCATTTTGTTCAGGTTCATAGCCAACGCCGTCGCCCTGGCCGCCGCCGTCTGGCTGGTCGGTGACATCACCCTCGGCGAGGACGACGCCAGTACCGGCAGCAGGGCCGTCACCCTGCTCGTCGTCGCGCTGATCTTCGGTGTGGTCAACCTGATCGTCAAGCCCATCGTGAAGTTCTTCGCCCTCCCCCTGCTGATCGTGACCCTCGGCCTGTTCACGCTGGTGATCAACGCCTTTATGCTGCTCGTGACCGGCTGGATCGCCGGCGAGGACCGCTTCCAGGTCGACGGGTTCATGGCCGCGGTGCTGGGCGGCCTGATCATCTCCATCGTGTCCTGGGCGGTCAACCTCGTCCTCGACCGGGACTGACGGTACTGACGGGACTGACGGGAACCCCATGGCCTTCCGGATCTGCGTGGTCTGCTCCGGCAACATCTGCCGCTCACCTATGGCCGAAACCGTGCTGCGGGCCCGCCTCGCGGAGCAGGGCCTGGCCGAGGAGTTCACCGTCGACAGCGCCGGCACCGGCGGCTGGCACGTCGGCGAGCCGGCCGACCCGCGCGCCGTCGCGGCGCTGACCGCCGCCGGCTACCCGGTCGGCGCCCGCGACCACGCCGCGCGGCGGTTCGAACGCGACTGGTTCGACCGCTACGACCTGGTCGTCGCCATGGACCGCGGCCACGAGCGGGAGCTGCGCCGGCTGGCCCCGACCGAGCGGGACGCGGCCAAGGTGGTGCTGCTCCGCGACCACGACCCGGACGTCGGCGCCGGCGCCGGCGCCGACGCCGACGCTGAGGAGCGGGACGTGCCCGACCCGTACTACGGGGACGACGACGGCTTCCACGCGTGCCTGCGGATCATCGAGTCGGGCGTGGACGGAATGCTCGGCGAAGTGGTGACGCGGTCATGACGGCGACGGTGTCGGTGGGTGAGCGGGTCTCCGGGCTGCTCGACGGGGCTGGCGGCGTCGCGCACCGGCTCGGCGGCGGCGACGTCTGCGAGGGCTACCGGGTGGAACTGTCCGGCGGTCCCGGCGATCCTGGTGGCGAGGTGTTCGCCAAGACGTTGACGGGCGCGCCGGCGGACTTCTTCGCGGCCGAGGCGGCCGGCCTCGCCCTGCTGCGGTCCACCGGGGCGGTGGCGGTGCCCGAGGTGCTGGCCGTCGAGCCCGACGTGCTGGTGCTCGACTGGGTGCCGACGGCCCCGCCGAGCGCGGCCGAGGCGGAGCGGCTCGGCCGCGACCTCGCGGCGCTGCACGACACGGCGGCGCCGCACTACGGCACGGCTGGCCCGCTCTTCCTCGGCCCGGTGCCGCTGACCACCCCCGACCCGCCGGTCACCGACCCGGCCGGCTGGCCCGCCTACCACGCGGAGCACCGGCTGCTGCCGCTGCTGCGGCGGGCCGTCGACGGCGGCGGCATCGGCGAGCGGGACGCGCGCGACGTGGAACGGCTCTGCGACCGGATCGACGACCTGGCCGGCCCGCCCCAGCCGCCGGCCGTCATCCACGGCGACCTCTGGTCGGGCAACATCCTGTGGACCGGCGACCGGCCCCGCCTGATCGACCCGGCGGCGCAGGGTGGCCACCCGGAGGCCGACCTCGCCTTCCTGGAGAACTTCGGCTGCCCGCACTGGGAGCGGGTGCTCGGCGCGTACGAGGAGGTACGGCCGGTGCCGGGGCGGCGTGAGCGGGTTTCGTTGCACGTGTTGCACCATGTGCTGCTGCATGCGGCGTTGTTCGGCGGCGCGTACGGGGCGGAATCCGGCGGCCTGGCCCGCCGCGCCCTGTCCTGACGGCCGCCGGTTTTTCCCCACCCACCCGCCCTTTACGCGCTTCGCGCGGTGCGGCCCTGCGGGCCGGCGCGTCCCGCGCGGCGCGCGGCTGGCGCGGTCGCTGGGTGCGGGCCGGCCTTGGTGTTTCCCCACCCACCCGCCCTTTCCAGCGCGCTTCGCGCCGAGAACACGCCGGCGCGGCCGGCGCCGGGCCTGCGGCCCACCGGGGCTTTCCGCGCTTCGCGCGGGAGCGCGGCCCGCGGCCGGCAGCCAGCCCTGGCAGGGGGCCCGCGG
>NZ_BAAGPR010000074.1:0-40002 GCF_054783955.1 Streptomyces mayteni
TGAAGCCCCGGAGTCGCGCATCGTCTACGTCGACAACGACCCGCTGGTACTGGCGTACGCCCAGGCCCTGCTCACCAGTTCGCCGGAGGGCGCCACCCGGTACATCGACGCCGACCTGCGCCATCCGGAAGGGATCGTGGCTGCTGCCCGGAGCACCCTGGACTTCACCCGGCCCATCGCCTTGGTCCTGTCGGACGTCATGGGGCACGTGGTCGACGACGAGGAGGCCCAGTCGATCGTTCGTCGGCTGGTCGCCGAGCTGGCTCCGGGGAGTTACCTCGTGCTCAGCCATGGCGTCGCCCTCGACCCGGTCCTCATCGCGGCCCAGCAGGAGTACAACGACTCCGGCGCCGTGCCCTACGTGTTGCGTACCCCAGAACGCATCGAGCGGTTCTTCGAGGGCATGGAGTTCGTGCCTCCCGGGGTGGTGTCCATGCCCCGATGGCGTGCCGATGTGCCCGCACTCGTGGAGGAGCCCCACGGTGTCGGGATGGGAGGTGTCGCACGCGTTCCGTGACCGCGTCCCCATGGCCCTGGCTGTCAGGTTGCGCGATGGTCGCCTTGATACCGCGTCTGCGCGGGTGAGCGCGGTTATCGCGGCTGGAGTACGCCTTGTCACCACGTCCACGGTCCGGTTGGCTCTGCGGTCGGCCAAGACCGCGCCGCCGGATACGTAAACCCTCCAGCAGCGGGACGAACGTCGGGTGTCGCCGTGCTGGCCGGGCGAGGTTTGTCAGGTCAGCGGGCGCGCCCGGTCATCGGACAGGAGATGGACTTCACTGGTCAGCTCACGTAGCCGCTCTTGGTCGTGCTCGGCGAGCCCGCCGGTGCTGCGCTCGACGCCGGCGGCATCGGTCCACGATTGCAGCGGGATCGCCCGCAGCAGGGTGGTGGGCCGTCTGCCTGCCGCGTTCGGCGGCGACGAGTTCGTCGGGGAAGTCGATGGGTGGTCTTGTGGGGATCTAGTGAGGGTGTCAAGATCCTTCCTCGTCGATCCCGAGCACCCGTGGCGAGTGCGGGAAACCGGCGTCCTCCAAATGCCGCCGGAGCGCGTGAACGGCCGGCGTCCAAGGATGTGTGGGCCGCCGGACGGCGTCGCCAACCCGCACCACCCTACGGTGGCGATGGTCCTGTAACACGTCGTCATCCGCCATACGTGGAGAGCATTCCCTTGCTGAGCACCGTGGCGTTCTCGTCAGGGCCGGTCGGGACGATCTCGTCGACCTCCCAGCCACAGGCTTGGTAGAAGGCGATGGCATCTCCTCCTGTGGCCACGTAGATCCGGGCCATGCCGAGTTTCACGACGTGACGCTCCAGATGACTGAGCAGAAGAGCGCCGACGCCGGCGCGGCGGAGGGCTGGGGCGACAACAGTGCCCACGATCCAGGGGCCGCGATCGCGGCGTTGCGCGAGATCGTGGTCAGCGAGCCCGACGCCCCCGAGCACGCCCTGATCTCCTGACGCGACAAAGGTGACAGGCAGGCGGTGCCGACCGGCCTCTCGGGCCGTGACTGTGACGTAGTCCGACAGCCGTTCACGGCCTGGCTCGGGCCCCCACTCCTGGAACCGGAGGGCCGCCAGCGGCTCCACGAACTCCGGATGATCCGAGAGCAGCCCAACACGCACACCGACATCAGCCACAGGCTCGATCAGGGCCAACCGATCCCTCGGCCGGCCACCAGTTTTCGTGGCCACCCCACGGCGCGCGACCCCAGGCGTAATAGCCGTTGTCATGTGCGAAAAGGAAACCCGTGGCCTGGGATTTGTCTTCCACCGCGTTGACCACGTGATCGTCTCGGCGATGGCGAGGGCTGTGACCGTGATGCCGCCGGCGGACGCGGAGGGTTCGTTGGGCCGGTTGTGGTGGCACTCTCGGCGCTCCACATCCACGCGAGCACGCCGAGCGCCCGGCCCGCGCCGCCAGGGGCGGGGGCGATATCGATCTTCGGGCCCTCCAACAGCATCTGATCCAGGGCCTGTTGCGCGAGTTCGGCGGGAGAGGGCGCGTCCTGGGGCGGTTCCTCGCGCTCGCCCACGAGGACGGGCCGCTCGGTGACCTCGCGTCGCGAACGGGGTTACTCGCGATCTGCCCCGCGGTCGTCCGCAGGTCTTCGCGCCCCTCACCCCTTGTCCCGTCCTCCGGAAGGGGAGCGCCCCGTGCCGGGCGCGTTCGCGTCATGCTCGGCCGTGCGGTCCACGGCGTAGTGGGCGGCGAGGCCGGTGGTCCCGGGCGCGACGCCGGGGAGCAGGACCAGGTCGTCGTCGTAGTCCCCGCCCCTCTCGTGCCGGAAGGGGAGAGGCGGGTCCGACTCCAGACCGCGCATCCGCGCGCGGAGCTCGTCGGCGCAGGTCGCGAAGTCGGTCTCGGTGAACCGGTCGGCTCCGTACACGACGAACGGTGGCAGGGCGTCCATTCCGGTGTACCAGAACGTGCCGTGGTGCAGCGGGAAGAGGATGTCGTCCACGAAGCCGTGGATGCCGCGTGGACCGAAGCTCGACCGGCGGGCGCCGACCGAGGTGACGACCACGGCGCGCTTCCCGACGAGTCCGCCGTCGCCGTAGCGCCGGGTCCTGCCGCGCTCGTCCCTGACTCCGAACGCGAAGCCCTGGACGAGCACCCTGTCGAGCCAGCCCTTCAGGATGGCGGGCGGGCCGAACCACCACAGCGGGAAGTGGAGGACCAGGGTGTCCGCCCAGGCGATCTTCTCGTGCTCGGCGCGGATGTCCGCACTCAGCCCACCCGTCCGATAGGCGCTCTCCTGGGCGTCCCCCACCGACAACCGTCCGTCCACCACGCCTGGGAAGTCCGCGCGGTCGACCGTCGCCTTCCACCCCATGGCGTGGAGATCGGACTCCACGACCTCGTGGCCGCGCTCCCGCAGCGCGCGGATCCCCGCCGCACGCAGCGAACTGTTCAACGACGTCTCTTCCGGGTGGGCGAATATCCAGAGCACCTTCATGGTTTCGATCCTGCGCAGCCGGCACACCGGAAACGAGTGGCGCGATCGCCACGATATGGAAGGATCTGGCCAATGAGCTCCCTCGCCCAACCGGCCGGTGCCACGGACCGCCACAAGGTCGCCGTACTCGTCCGCCCCGGCGTCATGCCCATGGAACTGGGACTGGTGCACCAGATCTTCGGCTACGCCCGGTCCGCCACGGGCGAGTCGCTGTACGAGCTGGCCACCTGCGCGCCGGCACCCGGCCCCGTCCGGACGGACGCCGACTTCTCGATCCACGTCCCGCACGGTCCGGAGGTGCTGGCGGAGGCGGACACCGTGCTCGTGCCGGCGACGCACGCGCCCGACGAGACGAGCGGGCGGTTGGCGGCCCCCGTCGCCGAGGCGCTGTCCCACATCCGCCCCGGCGCCCGCGTCGCGTCCGTCTGCACCGGCGCGTTCGTCCTGGCGGCCGCCGGCCTGCTGGACGGACGCGGGGCGACGACGCACTGGCGGTCCGTGCCCGAGTTCCGGGCCCACTTCCCGAACGTCGACCTGCGCCCCGACGTCCTCTACGTGGACGAGGGGGACGTGCTGACCTCGGCGGGGGAGGCCTCTGGCATCGACCTGTGCCTCCACATGGTCCGGCGCGACCACGGCACGGCCATCGCCAACGCGGTGGCCCGCACCACGGTCGTCCCCCCGCACCGGGACGGCGGACAGGCCCAGTTCATCCCACGGCCCATGCCGTCCCAGCTGCGTTCCTCCACGGCACGGGCCCGCGCCTGGGCCCTGCGGCACCTCGACCGTCCGCTCTCGCTGAGCGAACTCGCGGCCCGGGAGTCCATGAGCGTCCGGACATTCAGTCGACGCTTCCGCGAGGAGACCGGGCAAACCCCCGTCCAGTGGCTGACCCGACAGCGGATCGACCACGCGCGGCAGTTGTTGGAAGAGACGGACCACAGCGTCGACCGGATCGCGGCCGACACCGGCTTCGGCACGGCCGCCTCACTGCGGCAGCACATGCGCGCCCTCATCGGCGTCTCCCCGCGCGCCTACCGCCGCACGTTCCGAGGGTAGTCGGCTTCACCGTACGAGGGGTAGGCGGCGTCAATAGCCTGCGGGCATGAGTGAGCAGATGGGTATGCTGCTCCTGACAGATAGCGCCTGCCCGCTCCGAGTCACGGTGGCCCACGTCCGCCGTGGCGGCGAAGACAAGGTTCTCCGAATCGCGCCCAGCGCTTCCGTCAGGTCATCAGACATCCGTGCGGGGAACGTGGGCAGCCCTGCGAGGAGCACCCGATGACCCAGAACCGCCGTCAGAAGTCGTGGATTCGCGCTTTCCAGACCGCCACTGAAACGACGTACCCGAACGCTCGCCGCCGCCAGCTCAACTGGCCGACCCTGGCCGAAGTGATGGAGGAGCACAAGAGGCTCGGCAACTTCGGCATCGGCGTCTTCAACTCCCCTCGCCTGGCCGCCGAGCAGCGGCGCGCCGAACTCGCCGTCGAGCGCGAGCACCTGCGGCGCAATGAGGAGCTGGTCGCGAAGACGGCCCTGTGGCTGCGCGACAACATCACGCCGATGAAGACGCCCACCGCAGGCAGTTATGGTGTGAAGCACTTGATCGAGCAGGCAACTGGCGCCTACCTGCCCAACGGCGTGCTCATTGCCTCCGCGTTCATGGTCGGGTACCCTTTCAGGTACGGCCAGCCGAACGTGCGGTTCGGCATGAGCCAGCGGGACCTGAACAAACTGAGGTGAGCGCGGGCGCCGCCTTGCAGACCGGGCCTCGGGCGTGTGCCGGGGGCCCGGTCGCTCTCGGGTTGGCTTCTAGTGTGCGGGGGTCCCCGCAGTTCTCGCGGAAGAGACCACGCGGTCTCCTGGCCTGCGACGTTGAGCACCGATGGGCCGTTGACCTGTACATTCGCTATTTCACGTCTTTCTCGCGCTTGCTCTCTGATGCGGTCGAAAGTCCCAGAGAACTCCCACAGCCTGTCCGGCTCTTTGAGCCGTGATCGCTCCACCCAGCGTCGCAGGAGGTGGTGACTCCCCGTGTATCCCAGGCGTTGCTCCTCGCTCGGCTTGGGGGGATGCCGATCGTGGCCTCGACGGTAGCGTCGAAGCGCCGGTGTCTGCTGCACCGCAGTAGCCTCGATCACGAGCGCCGACAGCCCAGAAACACCCTCCCCACCGGGGAGTTGACGTCTTGCATGCGATGTCAACGATCCGGCCAGGCTTCGGCACCACCGAGTGTGTGGCTCTGTCCCGCATGCGGTGATGACGAAGGGGGACGGGTGCGGCGTGGGCTTCCAGAGCCGCCCAGGCGGCACTTCGGTCTGGGAGCAGCATGTCGTCCAGGTCCGCGATGACGAACCTGCTTGTCTGTACACGACCTCCCACTGCCGTCGCCCCATTACAGCCGACGCCTGCGGCCCGGTCCATGTTGTTGACCATGATCGCCGCGTTGTGCCCATCGAGGAGGGGTATGGCTCGATCTGCGCACGCAGCCGGGTCAAGAAAGGCTCTCCCGCCGGGCTCCGTCACGCTGTCAAGTCCACGTCATATTCGGCCCGTGTCGCCCGGATTGGTAAGAGCCCCGAATCAGGAGGCCGGCGACCAGTGTGCGGGCCCAGTCGGGGCCGGCGGGGCGGTCGATGACGACGGCGCGGGGGTAGAGCAGGCTGAGCAGCAGGTCGGCGGCGACCTCGATCTTCGGTTGGGGCGCCGCCGAGGCTCCGCTCGCGTTCGGGGATCGCGGTGAGTTGGGCGTGCCGGTCGGCCACGCACGCGTCGCATCCGAGGGGGCCGGTGCCGACTGCCGCGCGCATCAGCTTGAGCACGTCGGGGTCGGCCGGGTCGGTGGCGACCTGGCCGACCCACCGGTCCAGGTCGCCGCGGAGCGAGCCGGTGTCCGGCACCACGACGTCGCCGCTGAACCGGCTGGTGGCGATGTCGCTCAGCAGCTCGGGCACCGATCCCCAGCGCCGGTAGACGGTGGTGGCGTGCACGCCGGCCCGGGCCGCGATGACGGGGATGGTGAGCGACTCCGCCGCGCGGGTGGGCGGTTGAGGTGAAAGACGATGCGGTGGGCAAGGGGGCATGTGGGCGCCAGGCGGGTGAGGGTGAGGGTTGGTGGTCACAAGGTGGCGCATCAGGGCGTCGGGTACTGATGTCGGTGTCGTGATCTGTGGATCTGCGGGAAATACCGGTTTGGACCGGGTGGAGGGCATGGACGGGATCGGATCGATTGCCGCCGCCTTCGAGGAAGGTGAGCTGGAGAAGGCTGTCACCGCGAACCACGAAGTACTCGATGACGCTACAGACACCGCGGAAGTCCGTGGCGCGTCACGACTTCACTTCGAGCCTCGTGCGCCGTAATTTTGCATGCGCACGTGCAGAATGCCGTCTACCGCGCTGCGTCTCATCACTCTGCAGAGTGAACGTCTCCCTCGTTTTAGTCCCTATCTCCGGATTGCTCGGTCTCTCTTCTCGGCATCTCCAAAAGCTTGGCCGTTCCTAGCGGATGATAAGAAATGGTGCATCTGAATGCCCAATGCGGCCTAGGTGGCCCTCGTGCGACGGAAAATGATCAGATGTGATCGAAACGGCCGCGGGGGGTGTAGGCGATCCCCGTTCCGTCGGGAGTTGCGCTAGGGGGCGGTGTGGTTTGCATGAAATCTGGGAAGCGCGTGACGCTGTGTGGGTGACGGGGGTACGGTGACGCCGTGTGCATTCGGGCTGACCGTCTGGAGTGCCCGCGCATGCAAGGGCCCCGGGGGGTCTCCAAACCAAGCCCCGGGCCCGTCAATCAAACAAGCACTCGAAGGTGAGTGGACATGTTCGACTGACACATCCGAGGGGACGGCAAGCAGCGGTCCTCGGCGTGAAAATTCATTCTGCCAGGGTTTCTTCGCTCTCAAACGGGTTCGTTGTCGATCTGGGACATTCGGATCGGGCTGCCGCTCGTCGTGGTGGTGGTTGTCGTCGTGACGAGCCTCCCGGGGCTGCCGATTGGTGGCCTCCTTGCGGGAGTTCTGCTCACTTCGACCCGAAGGTCGACGGTGCGGTTCCTGCGGGTGCAGCGCGCTAAGACGTCATCTCATTTGGTGAGTCCGCGGTAGCAGATGAGGGTGCAGGCGATGCTGGTGAAGGCCAGGTGGTGTTCGGCTTTGCGCTCGTAGCGGCGGTGTAGTCGGCGGCATCCGGCGAGCCACGACATGGTGCGTTCTATGGTCCAGCGGTGGCGGCCCAGCCGGGTCGAGGACTCGATGCCCTTGCGGGCGATGCGATGCCGGATGCCGCGTCCACGTAACCATCGCCGCAGGTGGTCGTAGTCGTATCCCTTGTCTGCGTGGAGCTTTGCCGGTCTGTGCCGTCGGCGTCCGCGCCGGGAGCGGATCGGCGGTATCCCCTTCACCAGCGGTATCAGGGCCTGGCTGTCGTGCGGGTTCGCCCCGGAGATCCACGGACAGGGGCAGACCGGTCCGCTCGGTGATCAAGTGGATCTTCGAGCCGTACTTGCCCCGGTCGACAGGATTCGGGCCGGTCAGGTCCCCCTTTTCAGGGCCCGCATGTTCACCGAGTCGATCGCGCGGCGGGACCAGTCCAGTTCGCCGCGGGAGCCGAGTTCGTCGAGGACCAGGCGGTGGAGCTTGGCCCACACCTGGGCCTGCGTCCACTCGGTGAATCGTCGGTGAGCCGTCGCGCCCGATGGCCCGAACGAGGCGGACGGCAACTGCTGCCATGTGCAGCCCGAGGTCGCCACGAAGACGATCGCGGCCAGCACTTCGCGATCACCGTGCCGACGCCGGCCACCACCCTGAGGCCGCGACAGCGCCTCCGGCACCACCCGCTGGAACATCTCCCACAACTCGTCCGGCACCAGCCGCTCAACGACCCCCACCACGACCGGCAGCCTACCCAGCCAAATGAGATGACGTCTGAAGCTGGGTAACGATCCTCGCCCAGGTGCCATCACGCTGCCACCGCCGGAACAGGTCATAGACCCGGTCCCACGATCCGTACCTCTCGGGCACATCACGCCACGGAGCACCGGTCCGAGTCCGCCCGGTAGGCTGTCGATCAACCGCCGCCGCGTCCATACCGGCGGACGACCCGACTTGAGCCCCTTCGGCAGCAACGGCTCAAGCCGGGCCCACTGCCCGTTCGTCAGATCACCACGCCCCACAAGACGTGATCATCCACAAGTGAGATCAACTTTTACAACAGACCCGAGCCGTGATTGCCGGCCTCCTCGTTGCCAGCGCCCTCGCGTTGCTGGCCGTGGCCAAGCAGGCCCGTCTCGATGGGGTGCTGCTGGATCGCGGCGACCACAGCGCGGAGGAACACACGTTGCTGGCCGAGCACATCGTCGCGTACCGCACCGACGTCCGCTTGCGGCCAGGCTCGCGTCTGCACTTCGGCCGCGAACCGGGGTGTGGCTCAGACGGAAGTCGGGATGGGCCATCGGGTGAAGTGGCAGGGCAGAGCGAGCGCGTAGGGCCCGATGGTTGTCGCCAGGTGCTGAGTCAGCAGGCAGCGGAGGGCGGATCTTTCGACCGTGTCTAGGCCAGCTGTCGTCACGTCTAGGGGCTGCTGGATCCGGGCGAACATGTCCAGCAGCGCCCGGTCGCGGAGGCACACTTCGCGTAGCAGGGGAGGCCGTCGGCAGTCGATCGTACGGATGAAGCCGGAGCCCCGGCGCCAGTGGAACTGCGGCAGTGCCGCCCCAGGGGAGACGGAGGAGTTCCTCCCGGTGTGCGGTGCGGACAAATGGCGCCACTGCCACGCGTCGTGAGGCGTTTCGAAGACGCCTCGCCAGTCCACCTGCAGGCCACTGCTCGCAGCGTCTCGCAGAAATCGGATCACCTCGATCGCCAGTTCCGAGTCGGCCTCGCGGAGCATGAGGGGTGGTCCCGTCAGGATGACATTGCGGGAGCCCTGTCGGACCCAGACGTCCAACTCCGACTGCTGGGGTAGGCAACGTGGGTCGTCGAGGTGGCGGCCAAGGTGTGGGGTCGCGGTGAGGATCGTCTTCAACAGACGCCGCCTTTCGCCGACTCCAGCTTCGAAGTGCGCCGCTCGCGCATGAGGTGACTGAGGGCGAGGTCGGGGGCGCCCACGGCCAGGGCGACGTAGGTGTCGGCTTCCACGAAGACGAGTCCAGCGTCGAGCCAAGTTTCCAGGAGCCGGGTCAGCACCTCAGACGTCGGCCGCATGCTCCGGTCTTCCAGAGCGCGGCCTAGTGAGAGCCGGCTTCGGCCGGGAAGAAGCAGGAGATAGGCGGTCGTCTCCAGACCGGGATCCAAGTGATGCACGCAAGAGGAGCGTCCGGCACGAGTGTCCTCGATGCTCACCGCGTCGTGGCCCCGCTGTACGAGCATCAGGGAGCCGGTGCGGGCGTCCGTGTTCCACTGTTCAACGCCCTTTTCGAGCTGGTCTTTCATTTCTCCGTTGATGCCCGCCGGGTCGCTGTCGTGGAGATAGACCAAGTCTGCCACGACGTACTCGGGCAGGTCGTGCACTGCCCGGTAGTAGCGGGCGGGACCACGGGAGGGAAGGCCCAGGGAGGGATCGTCGAAGTACGGGCTGAATCTCTCCAGCTGGATCCGGAGTGCGGAGGTGGGCGGTTGGAGGTGCACCAGGGCAGGGAACTGGCCGAGGACGGCCGAGTAGTCCTCGTAGGTTTCGCCGGGGAAGCCGTAGAGATAGCTCCATCGGACGGTGATGCCGAGGGTCTCGCAGTCCCTTAGCAAGCGGACGTTCTGCGCACCGGTCACGCCCTTGCGCATCAGTTTCAGCACGCGGGAACTCAGGCTCTCGATGCCGGGCTGGACCTCTACGACATGTGCGTCAGCCAGGGTGGCGAGCTGCGCGAAGTCCAGATTCGACTTGATCTCGGAGAAGATCCGCAGATCGAGCTCGCTGTCGCGGACCAAGGGGAGGAACGTCTTGAGGTAGTTCATGTCGAGGATGTTGTCGGTGAGCTTTATGTCGAGCATCTTGAACTGCGCACTGTGCTGGGAGATTTCGGACCACAGCCGGTGGGCGGGCTTGCTGCGGTAGGGCATCGTGGTGCCGTTGAGGCCGCAGAAGGTGCAGTGGTGCTTGGCTCCCCACCAGCAGCCGCGGGAGCCCTCTAGCCAGATCCTTGGGGAGATCAATGGCCGGACATGTGAGTCCGCGAGCTGATCGAAGTACGCCTTAAAGGACGGTGTGGGCACCTCGTTCATGGGCAACGGCGGGCCGCACTGCGGGTTGGGGCGCGATTCACCGGTAGGCGTGCGCCAGCACAGTCCTGGAAGGCCACCGTATGCGGCCTGGGCGGCGTCGCTGTCGGGCCGGCCAAGCAGGTCGAGAAGCTGAGAGAAGACACGCTCTCCCTCACCGCGCACCACGTAGTCGATGAAGGGGAATGCCCTGTGCAGGGCCTGGCCCTGCCGGCCGTCGCAATTGGCCCCACCGAAGACCGTGACAGCCTCGGGGAGCAGCTGCTTCACTGCCCGGGCCAGCGCGAGCGAGGGCACGTTCTGCTGGAAGGTGCTGGTGAACCCGATGACATCGGGCTGCTGTGCTGCGATGCGGTGGGCGAGATCCTCGATGAAGGGCGAGGCCTGTTGGTAGAGGGGGAGAGTGGCGGAGAGGTCCGCTCCATCCTCGGTAGCGATGACATGGAAGCGGGTGCTCCTTGGATCTGTCTCGCCGTACAGTGCGCCGGAGAAAATCCACTCGCCGGTCGCCATGAAATAGTCGTCCGCGACGTCCTCGTAGTCCCTCGGTCTGAATTTCCCGCCGGTTGCTTGGTGGATGTGATCCGCCCAGAGCAGATTTCCATAGAGGACCTGCGTGGAGTCGACTCGAGGAGACCGTCGCGCGATTTCAACCAGTGTGCTTGCGGACAGGGATGGTGCGTGAATTGTCGCCCATGGCATGGTGACCAGCAGAACGTGCATGGTCTTCCTCCACCGAATGTCAATCGCGGGGTGTGGCCTTGACGCAGGTGCTGCGGTGAGCGGAGGACTGAGACCCGACGCGGCCGGCGGAATCCACCATGGAGGAATCCACTGCATGTTAAGAGACAAGTGTGGCTGCCGACAAGGGGGAGGGGGTGCGTGAGATCGCTATTGATCGATCTGTGAGATGGGGGGCGCCATCTTTGATCGACAGCTCCACATAGGTTAGTCATTCTATTCGCTCGATAGGGTTAATGTGTGGTCATCCCTCTTGTCGGGTGTTGACTCGCGGGCATGCAATGGGAGTCGGTCGACTGAGACCCGGCCTGGCAGAAAACAGTGTTGAGGCGCGGACCCTAGGGAAGGAGAGATCACTATGTCGATTGTCGAGACGATCGATGGGCAGGGCAAGGAAGACAGTTTCGACCTGGACATTCGGGAGATCGAGGACGCGGATGCCGCGGAGGGCTTTCTCCTCACCACCACGATTACCACGGTGACCATTAAGCAGAAGCGCTCGTCCTGAGGACGATCTTCAGGGGGCGCGGGGGCCTTCCCTACGGAGGGCCCCCGCTCTCGTGAGGCCAACGGCGGCGCGGCAGAGAAACGGCGTTCACACCCGGACACCGACGGTGAGGGGAGCGAGTGGTATGGGGGAAGACGTCCCGAAGGCAACGGGCCCACAGTTCTCCTGCGCTGGACCAGCCCTGCTCCGCGTGCCGGTCCACCCGGCTCGGCGCGGTTTGGAGACCAGGGGTGACATCCCCGAAGGAGTTGACGACGAGGCCGCGTTGCTGGCCGCGCGCCTGCGGGCGCTGGCCGACGAGGGACTGGTTCGCGAGGCGGTCGCTCTCTCCAGCCCGTCTCTGGCCCGCGGCCTCGACCTGCTAGGCAATTCTCAATCGGGTGGCGGCGGTGTTCAGAAGCTTACGGACCTACGCCAAGCGGTGCGGGCGCTGAGCCGGTATCGGCTGCGGATGGCCGGGCGGCCCACGCCGTTCGGCCTTCTGGCGGGGGTGGCGGCGGCCGAGTTCACCGATGCGCGGGCATGGGCCGGGATCCGCTTCGGGTCTGCCCATCGACGAGTGCCCCGCGTGGACTGCCGATGGTTGTTGGGCCTGCTCGCCGCCTGGGAGTTGCGCCCGGAGGTACTACGCCAACTCCGCCTGACGGCCAACAACCTCTGCCACCTCCGTGGCAAGCGGCTGGTACTTACCTACCAGCCCGACCACGCGGTGACTTCCCGGGCGGGTGGCACGGCGCGGACGGTCAGCATCCGGTTCAGCGGCGCGGTGAGGGCCGCGCTCGACCACGCCCGCGTGCCGGTGGACGGTGCGACGCTGGAGCGCCGTCTGCGCTCCGCCTTCCCCACGGCCGACGAGAACGTCGTGCGCGATCTGGTCATGCGGTTGGTCGAAAAGGGCTTCCTGCTCACCGAGTTGCAACCTCCGTCATCGGCCGTCGATCCGCTCGAACATGTCCTCGAGGTGCTTGCCCGGCTGCCCAACCCCACGGAGTTGCCAGAGCTGCCGGAGCTGAGAGCGATCCAGCAGGACCTAGCCAACTACGCGGCGAAGCCGCTGGGTGAGGGCAGTGCGGCGCTGGCGGCCGTATCCGGCCGGATGCGGCGCCTTCGGCAGGCGGAGGCAGTAGTACATGTCGACCTCGCCATGGATATCGACGTCCGGCTGCCACAGGCCGTAGCCAGGGAGGCGGAAGACGCCGCACGAACACTGTGGCGGCTGTCACCACGACCGCCCGGCTCCAAGCATCTGCGTCAGTACCACCTCGATTTCCTGGAACGGTATGGCGTGGAACGACCCGTGGGACTGCGGGAGCTGCTCGACCCGAGTACGGGGCTGGGTCCACCCGCCGGATATCGCCGACCGCAGAGCAATCGCGCCCTGCGCGTCGAGCCAGATGATCACCCTGAACGCGACCGTCTGCTGCTCTCACTCGCCCAACAGGCGACGGTCACCGGCGCTCCGGAAGTGGTACTGACCGAAGGCCCGGGCAGCCTCATCGCCCAACTGGCGTGTGACGACGGAGTTCCGCCCGACTCGCTCGACGTGCACCTGCAAGTGCTGGCCTCGTCGCCCGGAGCCCTGTGGGACGGAGACTTCCGGCTCGTCGTCCTGGGCGGCGCGATCCCCGCCGGGGCAATGTCAGGTCGGTTCGCACATCTGCTGCCCGACGACTTCCGCGCCGTGGCATGCCGCTCGTCCGACGAACACAGCAACAACGACGCGGGGGAACCAGGCTTCTGGGACCGACGCGCACTGCCTGCTCAGGTCGTCTGCCAGCCAGCCACACCCCGCGCCGCCAACGTGGTTCGCGTCCCGCGCGTACACCCGAACTGGCTTCCGGTGGGCGTCTTCGCCGACCGGAAGCAGGATCAGACCCTCGATCTCGAGCGACTCGCAGTGGCCGCCGACACCACCCGCCTCTTCTTCATCGACACGCGCGACGGCTGTGAAGTGGCGCCCGCTGGCCTCCACATGCTGGACATGGTCCACCACGCCCCCAACATGGCCCGCTTCCTCCATGAACTGCCCTACAGCGGCGTGAGGCTGTGGGAGCCATGGGACTGGGGAGCCGCCGCAGGGTTGCCCTTCCTCCCCCGCGTGCGGTACCGCCGGACCGTGCTTACTCCGGCCCGCTGGCGCCTGCCCGATACGATGCACGACCAAACGGTTCCGCTCGCCGCCTGGTCCACGGAACTGGTCGGCTGGCGAGAGTGCTGGCACGTACCCCGGCAGGTACGCGTCAGCCACTTCGACCAGCGACTGGATCTCGACCTCACCGATCCGCACCATCTTCGCCTGCTACGCCACGAGATGAGGCGCTGCCCGGACCTCGAGGTGTTCGAGGCACTGGACGACGCACAGACTGAAAGCTGGCTGGCCGGTCCGGACGGCCACCACACCAACGAGTTGGTGCTCCCCCTGGTGACTCGCAAGTCCGAACGCCGGATAGGTCGAACGGCCAGCCGCCCGATGGCACCACTGCGCGACGTCCGTCATGAGCAACTGCCAGGCGGTGAATGGCTGTACGCGTCCCTGTACTGCGCCACCGACCAGGAGAACGAACTGCTCATCGACCACTTGCCGCAACTGCTGGCCATGCTCCCTTATGGCCCGGACGGCATCGACCGGTGGTTCTTCATCCGCTACGGCGGTGCCGACGACCGACACCTACGTCTTCGGTTCCATGCCAAGCCCGAGGTCATCGTTGCGGACGGGCTAAGGCGCCTGCATGAATGGGCCGCCCGACTTCTCCATCAGCGAGTGATCCGGCGCTTGACACTGGACACGTACGACCCGGAGCTGGAGCGCTATGGCGGCCCGGACGCCATGGAAGCGGCCGAGCGGGTATTCCATGCCGATAGCCGTTCCGTGCTCGCGCAGCTCCGGCGCCTGGAGACGAGCAGGACAGCTGTGGCGCCGATGGTCGCCGCCGCGGCCAACTACATCAACATTGCTGCTGCGTTCTGGCCGACGACCGATCACGGCCAGGAGCCAGCGTGGACCCGCTGGTTCCTGTCCGCCTTCCCCAGAGAAAGCAGGCGCCCAGAGGCGCTGCGCGAGTACCGGGGGGCACTGAGCCTGATCGACCCCTCCGACGACTGGGCGGCGCTGCGTGCACTTCCCAACGGCGCCGCGCTGGTGGGTGCTTGGTCCGAGCGTGCCGAGGCGCTCGCCACATACGGGCAGTTGCTGCACCGCCAGGGGAAGTCGGCCCCGTCCACGGCGTCCGATGTCCTTCTGTCCCTCCTCCACATGCACCACAATCGCCTGGTGGGAGGTAATCAGAAAGCGGAGGAGACGTCGTATGCGCTCGCGAGCGCTGCGGTGCAGGCCCTGGTCAATCGCCGTCGTCACCTTGCCCGTGTCGCCGGGGTGCGGGCGGAAACCTGAGTACCAGACCTACTCGGTGAATTCGATGGCGCCGGTCGGACAGAGAATCGCGGATTCGCGAACGTTGGCGTGGTATTCCGCAGGCGGTGTCGCATCCACCAGTGCGACGATACCGTCCTCCGCCCGTTGCTCAAAGACATCGGGAGCAGTGAGCACGCACTGGCCGGAGCCACAGCACTTATCGGTGAAAACGGCGACACGCATGTCGTTTCTCCCTGCGTGGAGTTTTCCTCGGACGCTTACCATTCGACAGGTAGCTCGCTGATGCCGTAGGCCGTCACGTTGTAGTAGAACGGCACTTCATCGGCAGGTACAGCGAGCCGCAAGCCAGGCAGCCGGTGCAGTGCGGGAAGCAGCGCCTCCTGAAGCTGCACGCGAGCCAGGGTTGAACCCAGGCACCGGTGCATGCCCCAGCCGAAGGCGAGGTGTCGACGGGCGTCCCGGTGCGGATCGACGTCGTCAGGTTCGTGGAAGACCCGCCTGTCCCGGTTCGCCACCGCCAGGTTGACCACTACGCCCTGCCCGGCACGGATGACGTGTCCCCCCAGGTCCACGTCCACGTTGGCGACCCGGAAGACGCCGTTGTGCCCGACTGTCAGGTAGCGCAGCAACTCCTCAACCGTCGTTCCGAGCGCTTCGGGGCCGGCCGCATGGACAGCTGCCAGTTGCTCGGGCTCGCGGAGGAGCGTGAAGACGCTCATGGCGATCATGCTGGTCATCGACTCATGCCCGGCCAGCATGAGCAGGGCGCACATGTTGACCACGTCGTCCCGGGTGAGGTGGCCAGTAGACTCGAACTCGGCAATCAGTCGACTCATCGTGTCGTCGCCGGGATCACGACTCTTGACTGCCGCCAACTCTTCGAGATGCACGCGGAGCTCGCTGCCAGCGTTACGGATTTCGTCCGGTGAGGATCGTTGGCTAACGAACGTCGTACTGAGTGACACGAAGGAATCGCGGTCGACGGGCGGAACCCCGAGCAGCAGTGACAGGAAGAGCGCGGGAAGGGGCAGCGCATACTCGGCGACGAAGTCAACAGGTCTCTCTGTCCGCGCCATCAGACGTTCAAAGTGGCCCGCCACCAGCTCCCGGATCGCCCCGCGCACTTCCTCGCTGCGGCGAACCATGAAGTCTCGGGTGAGCATGCGCCTGAAGTGCGCGTGCTCGGGATCGTCCATGAGGATAAAAGCAGTCCGCATAGGTCCGTCGTCATATTTCACCTCCTCCGGCACATGGGACCTGTCCGGACTGAATCGCGGATCAGTCAGCACGGCACACGCATCCTCGTGCCGCGTCACCAGCAGATAGTCGGAGCCATTCACCAACGTCACACGCTTGAAACGCTCGGTCTCGCGCCAAAGTCCGTACTGCTGCGGCGGGGAGAGCGGGCAACTATTACGGGATAGTGGGTAAGCCGGAAGCCGCGCCTGCTGGTTCACGCCGTCACCTCTTCGGATGATGCCGAATCCTGCCATTCGATCATAGGAGCAGAGGATCGCGGTCGGAAAGTAGGCAATCATCCTTCGAATTAATGTCCAGGCGGCGATGTGTTGCTCGACAAGCGATCTACGTGGGCATGGGGCCCACCCGCGCGCCCTCGTCCGCCTCGAATGCGGATGGATCAAGGACGCCCGAAGAGCGGTAGTTGGTGGGGGTGGTGAGGTGGCGGGGAGGAGGAGAGGGGCCCTGGGATGGTGAACGGAGGGCCTTCAAGAGTCGATTTGGAGCGCGTCCCCCCAGGTGCTCTCCAGAGATGCGAACCTAGCCATTCGGGGTGGGAAAGGCGCAGGCCAGAGGCGGTGCGGCGGGGCGAGAGGGAGCCCACTTCTGTGTCGATTGATCTGGCCTGGATTCGCATACTGACCAGCGCGTGTGAGGTATGGGTCGACAGGACGGGGGTGGCCGATCGTTGAGTCTCACGTCGCGAGTCGTCGCTGTGCCCGTGCAGAGCTTCGGCGACATGGGCTGTGAAGTGAGCACGGGGGGAGCAGGGCCAGGGGGACGTGGAGTGGGCCGGTCAGGATCCGTCGTGGGGATGCGGCGGCTTCTGTGTCTCTGGCTCATCGAGCGTGACGGTGATGTCCTCGGTGCCCATGGTCAGTCGCACAATCGGGGGTGTGTGGTCGTGCCGCCAGGAGAGTTGGGCAGCGTAGGAGCCGTCATGGAGGTCCATCAGGGGGTGCACGGCACCGTGGTCGGCCGTCGCGTCGATGAGGTGGGAGATGCCCGGGCCGAGGGGGTTTCCGCTTGCATCGCGTGGGGTGACGCGGAGGATGGCTGTGCCGGGTTTCTCGTGGCTGATGTCCACGGTCGTGGTTCCGGCGTGTGGTTTGCCGCTGATGTACAGGGACATGGATTGGTATCGCTGGAACGTTCCGCCGCAGGCTGTGCCTCGGGCCTGGAACTCGAAGCTGTAGACCCCGTCCACCTCGGGGGCGGGGATATCCAGGGAAAAGACCCCTTGATGCCCGGGGGTGAGCCGGTAGCGGCGGGTGGTGAGTGCGATCAGGGGAGGCAGGCCGGTGGGGATGGGCTGGCGGTCGGCGTTCAGGGCCTGGGCGACGATGGCTGGTGTGGAGGCCGCGGCCAGCGAGGTCTGCGGCGCGGTGACGGTGACCACGACCTCCGCGTCGGTGATCCGCTGGGCGTCTTCCTGGATCCGGGCTTCGAGCCGGATCGGTGTCGTGGTGTCCAGGGCCTGCACTGTGCCCCGCATGGTGAGTTGGCTTTCCACCAGCACACTGGTGCTACAGCGTTCCTCGGCGCCGGCGAGGGAGGCGCCGTGGATTCTCATCCGCCAGGTTCCCAGTTGGGGCGGGCCGATGGTGGCTCCCGCTCCCGGGCCAAGGGGCGGGAAGGCGATCTGGTAGAAGCGGTAGCCGGGCCGCTCGCCGTATCGCACCAGCTGATTGGACAGCGGGGAGTTCGGCGTGAACCGGGTGTTGTCGGGTGCGGTGACGGTGAAGTCGACCACGGACGACGGGTTGTCCCAGTTGAGGACGAACGTGATCCGCCGCTCGCACGTGGTGATGGCCACGGGGATCTCGACGTCTCCGCCCTGGGTGACGGTGATCAACGGATCGGCTGCCGTCTGGTGCCGGAAGGCGTCGGCGAGGACCTGGAGGAAGTGCTTGCGTAGCACCAGGGTGTCGTTCGTGAGGAAGAACGTTCCGTTGGAGGAGGAGGCGAGTTCGCTGAGAGCGGCGACGGAGATGTTCTGCGGCTGCCCGAGCCCGATGGCGTAGACCTCCGTGCCCGCCTGGGTGATTGCCGGCTGTGCGGCGGCGATCGAGGGCGGCCGGTTCTCCAGACCGTCGGTGAAGACGAGAAGCACCTGGCGGGGGTTGGTCGCCGGCGACAGCTGTGCCTGGCCCAGTCGCAGACCGCCGCCAATGGAGGTGAAGTTCCGAGGGGTGAGAGCGTTGGCGCCGTTCTCGACGGCGGCCCGTTGTGCGTCGTCGAACCCGCGGAAGGGGGTGAGCACGGCGAACTCGTCGTCGAACTCCACGGAGCCCATCTCGTCGCCGCGCCCGGTGATCACCAGGTCGGCGAAGAGCTTCACGGCCGACTTCAGGTTCTCGATCTTCGTGCCGCCCTGTCCCGGGGCGGACATGCTGCCGGAGCGGTCCAGGACGAGTTCGACCGACACAGGGTCGGGCAGAACGCCGTTGCCCTGCAGGCGCACGGTGGTGGTGGGCATGCTCGGGTCGTTGCTGGCGATGGTGAGCAGGCCGGTC
The DNA here is from genome assembly GCF_054783955.1 of Streptomyces mayteni. Lineage (NCBI taxonomy): Bacteria > Bacillati > Actinomycetota > Actinomycetes > Kitasatosporales > Streptomycetaceae > Streptomyces > Streptomyces mayteni. Next base: position 18,549 of record NZ_BAAGPR010000074.1, read on the forward strand.
ACGGGTCCGGCGGACTGCGGGGCGAACACCACGACGAAGTGCTTGGAGCTGTTGCCCAGCACGGTGCCGGAGACGGTGAGCGAGTCCGGCGGGAGGGTGGTCGGATCGGTGTCGGTGACGAAGAACGGTGCGCCGTTGGAGGTCAGCGCGACGGTGAGGGGCTGGCATGGGCTGGTGTTGGCGACCGTGATGCTCAGTCCGAAGAAGAACTGGACTGGGAAGTCGCCGAACTGCAGGTCGGTGGGGGCGACGGCGATCGCCGGTGGCGGCGTGGGCAGTCCCGTGCCGGTGAGCCCCACCCTCACGTCGCCGGTGTTGGGGTCGTTGGAGGTGATGGTGAGGGTGTCGCTGGCGGTCCCGACCGTGGTGGGCCTGAATCGCACGGTCAGCGTCGATGTTGCCCCCGGGCCCACGGTGAGTGTCGCGGGGGTGGCGCTGAAGGCGGCGGTGGTGGTCTGGGCCGCGGTCACCGTGAGCGGGACGGCGCCTGAGTTGTGGACGTTCACGGGGAGCAGGGTGGAGAGGCATACTGGGACGCCGGGGAAGTTCAGGTTCTGGGGCGTGACCGTGATGTGCGGGTAGTCTCCACTGCCGGTCAGGCTGACGGCGGCGCTCGCGTTCGTCGGGTCGGTGGTGTCGAAGCGCAGGTTCTTTCCGGCGAGCGACGCCGCGGCGGTGGGCGTGAACGTCACATTCACCGTCTGGGATGCCGTGGCGCTGAGCGTGAAGGGGCCGCTTGGGCTGAAAGTGACCTGGGGATCGTCGCTGCGCAGGTTGGAGATGCCCAGTGTCGACCCTCCGACATTGCGCAGGGCCAGTGGCAGCGTCTTGGGGGTGCCGACCAGCACGGGGCCGAAAGCGAGCATGAGAGGGGACCAACTCGCCCGGGGGCCGGCCGGTGCCGTGAAGGAGCTGATTCCCAGGGTGGAGATCGAGGCGAGACCGGGGTCGGCTGTTCCCAGCACGGTCGGCGTCCCCGTCAGGTCGATGAGCTTCACGGCCGAGCCAAGGACGGCGCCGCAGACTCCGGTCGTGGCCTCGACCGCCACCACCGGGCCCCCGCCGAGGTTGGGATCGAAACGGCTGTCCGACGCCGTCCCGATGGTGTTGATGCGGTGGACGTAGGTGTCATTCTGACTGGCGGCCAGGATCGGTTGTTGCCCGGTGACGGCGATCGAATCGACCGAGAGCAGCTGGGTGTTGATGCGGCCGAGTGACGTGTGGCTGCCGGCGTCGAACCACTTGACGATGCCGCTGCTGGCGTCGCCCGCCGCGATGATCGCGGCCGATGCGTCGATCACGGGTGGGCCGGCCAGCCCGGGAGTGAAGCTGGTGACGCTGGGGCTGTTGGGATTCGTGAAGTCGATCTGCACGATCTCGGGGTCCGAGCCTGACACCACGACGACATGGTCGGAGGTGAAGGCCAGCGAGCTGATGGCGGGGCGGCCGCCCTGCGAGATCAGCGGCGTCGCGGCTGTCCCCAGGATGACCGGAGCATTGGGGTTGGAGAAGTCCATGAGTGTCACTCGGGCCTGGAACGTGGACGAGAACTCGCCCGCGGCCACGAGCGAGTCGCGCATCGCGATCGCGCCGATTCCGTTCAGTAGCGTCATCGCCGTGCCCTGCGGGACCGGTGTGGCGGGATCGGTCACGTCGACCACCCGCACCTGGCCCGTCAGCACACTGCCGACCGCTGTGTGCGAACCACTGATCGCCACCCGACATCCCGCGTTGAACTGCGGATCGACCAGAACCGTGGTGGCTGACGCGGGGGTGGTGAAGTCAATGACCGCGAACGACGTCTCGTTCTCCGAACCGGCCACCACGACTCTCGGCATGGCACACTCCTAGCGATCCCCGAGCCGACACCCAGGCCTATGTGGTCATCCTCGGAGCGATCCGGAGCGCGAGCCACCGGCGGCAGCCGATCGAGTGACACGGGCAGCGAGCCCACCGCATTCCGGGGGATCGCGGCGGTCGCGGCCAGCGCGCCGAGACCGAGGCCGACGTTCCGTATCGCCTGCACCTTGGCGGGCACGTCCACCCCGTCCGTGCCGGGCACGGGCGCTCCAACGGTCGTCTGCTGGACGGCAGGGAGGCCACATTCACCGGCGCCCACCATCAGTCAGTGGGACCTGGAGCGCGACAGGGACGCGCTCTTGGCCGAGGCGCTGCGGGCGGTGGCAATGAAGACGGCCCTCTGGGAGCTCAGCCGGAAGGACGAACACGCCGCCGAACTGGACTCCCGGCCCCGGTGGACGAGGTGGTCTACGCGATCCTTGCCCAGCACACCATGGTCCACGATGTCGAGCGCGCCACCAGCCCGGAGCTGGTCCACACGACCGACAACGAGCCCTTCACCTGGCGGCCCCGGCGACTACCCCCACCGCTGCAACAAGGCAGCCGGGGGGGGGGGGCGAACCACCGGCGCGGTACTGCATCTCCGCCGAGGAGACCACCCAGCGCCACACCATCCCGAGCGCCAGCTGGCCTCGATCGGCATCTTCGACATGGGGTGGGGCCAACGACATCAGCTTCGAGCCGGATGACGAGGACGAGCGTCTTCCACTGCCGGCCCAAGCGGGCGGCCCGGACGACAGCACCCGCCCCATCGCCTCCACCACGGCACCAGGTGAGGAACGGGCCAGCGCGGCATTCTGCGCCTCCTCAAGCGCCAGGTCGAACAGCGCCCTCTGGAAGGGCCGTCCACGGGAGCCGATGACCTGCTTCGAGGCGGATTCCATGGGGCGTCGCAGCACGACTGGTCAACTGGCTGTTGCCAGGGGCTTAGACCGTGTCCTACGTGGTGAGTCGGCCGTTGCTTGGGCATGGGTGGTTCGCGGTGGGGATGGGTTGTTCCGGAGGGCTTGTGGGAGATCGCACGGGAGTTGCTGCCGTCTTCGCGGGTGCGTCCGCAGGGTGGCGGGACTCAGAACGCGCCTGATGAGGCGGTGTTCGCGGCCATCGTCTACGTGCTGACCAGTGGGTGCGCTTGGCGGCATCTGCCGCCTTGTTTCGGGATATCGAAGTCCACCGCGCACCGCCGGTTCCTGATCTGGTCTCGGGCTGGGGTGTGGGGTCGCCTGCACCGGTCGGTGCTCGACGAACTCGCCGGCAGAGGGCTTCTCGACCTCCCCCGGGTGGTTCTCGACTCCGCTCACGTGCGGGCCAAAAAGGGGGTGAACACACAGGCCCGAGCCCCGTGGACCGGGGTAAGCCCGGTTCCAACACGACAGCAAGCGCCTGAAACCGCTGCTCGCTGGTCTCCAATCGAGACACGACCCCGAACGCGGCCGGCACTACCGGCCCGGCAAGGTGCACGCCGACAAGGCGTATGACCGTCCTGACCTGCGCAGATGGCTTCGTGGCAAGCGCATCGCCGTCCGTATCGCCCGTAAGGGAGTGGAGTCCAGCCAGCGGCTGGGACGACATCGGTGGGTGATCGAACGCACGATGTCCTGGCTCTCCGGCTACCGCCGCCTGGCACCCCGCTATGAACGCCATTCCCGCAACTACCTGGCCTTCCTTGGCCTCGCCGCCGCCCTCACCTGCTACAAACGCCTCCGCCGACTCACCACGTAGGACACGGTCTAAGGGCCGGCACGACGGCGGGGAGCGCAGGCGGAGCGCGGACGCCCGTGGACGGGGGTGCACAACCCGGTAGTTGGCGGGCGGCTAGGTGGCTCGTGACCAGCGATTTTGGGATTCGAGAGGCTTGGGAAGTACCCTGGCGCAGGTGGGCTATTGGCCTCGTAATGCGCAGGTCGAGGTTCGTTCCCCCAGGTGGCTCATACAAGGCCCAGATATGCGCCTCCGCTGACCTGGGCCTTTTCGTTTCCTCTGGCAAACTCGGCTCGTCCCGACGTGCCTGTTCCCTGCCCAAGTGCCTGTGGGAACGCAAGGGGAACGCATCAGCGCAATGTCAGCGCGGAGCGCGCGCACGACGCAGGCCCACGGCCGAGGCGGGCGGACTTCGTTGTTGTCGTGGATGGACAAGACGGCTTCCACTCACCGCGTCCAGGGCCTTCGACGCAGCGCGCTCGTGGGCGAGTTTGTGGGCCTTACCGCGCCCGGAAAGCGCTCTGCCGCGGTTCAGGCGCGTTGAGGTGGTACGAGTTGGACTACAGCCTCTTGACTCCAGGGGCGGTTGTTGCGTGGGCGCGGGCATTCCAACAGGGAAGTGGCTCAGCCTCGGCTCGTGGTGACGCGGCAGCGCACGGACCGCAGCATGGCCATACGTGAGCCGTCCGGCCGGGCGAGGCCCCGAGCGGCTGCTGCAGTCCGTCCAAGGGCCTCATCTCCGCTGGTCGGTGGCGAGCCGCTCACGAATTTTCCAGGGACTTTTCAGGGACTTTCCCTCCTGTCCGAGGGACTTCCCAGGGACTTTCCATGGTGCAGGGAGGGCAGGGCCAGACAGGACGGAAAGACGCGTTTCCGCAGGTGAGAGCCGGTGCGGTCAGCACTCCACCACGTTGACCGCGAGCCCGCCCCGCGCCGTCTCCTTGTACTTGACGGACATGTCGGCGCCGGTCTGCTTCATGGTGCGGATGGCCTTGTCGAGGGAGACGTGGTGGCGGCCGTCGCCGCGCAGCGCCATCCGGGCGGCGGTGATCGCCTTGACCGCGGCCATGCCGTTGCGTTCGATGCACGGGATCTGCACCAGGCCGCCGATCGGGTCGCAGGTCAGGCCCAGGTTGTGCTCGATGCCGATCTCGGCCGCGTTCTCCACCTGTTCCGGGGTGCCGCCGAGCACCTCCGTGAGGGCGGCGGCGGCCATCGAGCAGGCCGAGCCGACCTCGCCCTGGCAGCCGACCTCGGCGCCGGAGATGGAGGCGTTCTCCTTGAACAGCATGCCGACCGCGCCGGCCGCGAGCAGGAAGCGGACGACGCCGTCCTCGTCGGCGCCCGGCACGAAGTCGAGGTAGTACCGCAGCACCGCCGGGATGATGCCGGCCGCGCCGTTGGTGGGGGCGGTGACGACGCGGCCGCCGGCCGCGTTCTCCTCGTTGACCGCCATCGCGTAGAGCGTCACCCACTCCAGCGTGGCGTCGGCCGAGGGCCCCTCGGCCCGCAGCCGGCGGGCCGAGGTGGCGGCCCGCCGGCGGACCCTGAGGCCGCCGGGGAGTATCCCCTCCTGCCGCAGGCCGCGCGCCACACAGTCCCGCATCACGGCCCAGATCCGCAGGAGTTCGGCCCGCACCTCGGCCTCGCTCCGCCAGGCCGTCTCGTTGCGGAGCATCAACTCCGAGACCGAGAACCCGGTCTCGCGGGTGAGCCGCAGCAGCTCGTCGCCGGTCCTGAAGGGGTGCGGGAGGCGGGTGTCGTCGAGCCGGATCCGGTCCGCGCCGATCGCCTCCTCGTCCACCACGAAGCCGCCGCCCACCGAGTAGTAGGTCCTGGCCAGCAGTTCGTGCCCGGCGGCGTCCGCGGCGGTGATCCGCATGCCGTTGGCGTGGTACGGCAGGGCGCGCCGCCGGTGCAGCACCAGGTCGGCTTCGGGGTCGAACGGGACCTCGTGCGCGTCGCCGATCTCGGCGCCCAGCAGCCGCAGCCGGCTCGTGGCCCGGATCCTGGCCACCTCGTCGTCCGCGCGGTCCACGTCCACCGTGTCGGGGGCGTGGCCCTCGAGACCGAGCAGCACGGCCTTGGGCGTGCCGTGCCCGTGCCCGGTGGCGCCGAGCGAGCCGAAGAGCTCGGCCCGCACGGCGGCCGTGTGGGCCAGCAGGCCCTCGTTCTTCAGCCGCCGCGCGAACATCCTGGCGGCCCGCATCGGGCCGACGGTGTGCGAGCTCGACGGGCCGATGCCGACGGAGAACAGGTCGAAGACGGAGAGGGCCATGGTGGGTTCACCCAGGGGTCGGTCAGCTGTTGGTGAGGGCGTCGTACTCGGTGGCCGACATCAGCCGGACCGGCTCGGCCGACTCGTCGACCCGCACCCGGAAGAGCCAACCGGCCTCGAACGGTTCCGAGTTGAGCAGCGCCGGGTCCTCGACCACGGCGTCGTTGATCTCGGTGATCTCGCCACTGACGGGGGAGTAGAGCTCGCTGACCGACTTGGTGGACTCCAGCTCGCCACAGGTCCCGCCCGCGGTGACGGTGGCGCCCACGGCTGGCAGGTCGACGAAGACCACGTCGCCCAGCGCGTCGGCCGCGAACCGGGTGATGCCGACTGTCGACACGCCGTTCTCGGCGGCCGACAGCCACTCGTGCTCCTCGCTGTAGCGGAACTGCTCGGGGTTGTCGCTCATCGGGCTCTTCTCCGGGTTGGTGGCGCTTGACGCGGACGGTCGGGGGACTCGGACGGTGCTCGGGCGTCGCCTGTGACGCTACCGACGCTACTTCCGACGCTTGTAGAACGGCAGCGCGACGACCTCGCACCGTTCGTGGGTGCCGCGGACGTCGACGGCGACGCCCTCGGTGCCCGGCGCGGCGTGCGCCGCGTCGACGTAGGCCATGGCGATCGGCCGGCCCAGCGTCGGCGAAGGGGCGCCCGAGGTGACCGCGCCGACCACCGTGCCGTCGGCGGCCACCACCGGGTAGCCGGCGCGCGGCACCCGGCGGCCGGTGGCGACGAGGCCGACCAGGACCCGCGGCGGCCGCTCCTCGGCCCGCTCGGCCGCGGCGGCCAGCGCGTCCCGGCCGACGAAGCCGGCTGGCTTGCCGAGCCTGACCACCCGGCCGAGGCCGGCGTCGAACGGCGTCGTTTCCGTGGTCAGCTCGTTGCCGTAGAGCGGCATCCCGGCCTCGAGGCGCAGCGTGTCCCGGCAGGCCAGGCCGCACGGCACCAGGCCCTCGGGCTCGCCGGCCTCGGTCAGCGCCGCCCACAGCGCCCCGGCGTCCTCGGCGGCGCAGAACAGCTCGAAGCCGTCCTCGCCCGTGTAGCCGGTGCGGGCGATCATCGCCGGCCGGCCGGCGACCGTGCCCGGCAGCCCGGCGTAGTAGCGCAGCGCGCCCAGGTCGGCGTCGGTGAGCCGGCCGAGGACGGCGGGGGAGGCCGGGCCCTGGACGGCGATCAGCGCGTAGCGGTCGCGGTCGTCGCGCACCGCCGCGTCGAAGCCGGCCTGCCGCTCGGTGAGCGCGGTCAGCACCGGGTCCGTGTTGGCGGCGTTGGCCACCACCAGGAACTCGTCGTCGGCCAGCCGGTAGACGATCAGGTCGTCGAGGATGCCGCCGCGCTCGTCGCAGATCATGGTGTAGCGGGCCCGGCCGACCGCGAGCGCGGACGGCTCGCCGACCAGCGCGTGGTCGAGCAGCGCGCCGGCGGCCGGCCCGACGACGGCGATCTCGCCCATGTGGGAGAGGTCGAAGAGGCCGACGGCGGTGCGCACCGCCTGGTGCTCGGCGCGCTCGCTGCCGTAGCGCAGCGGCATCCGCCAGCCCGCGAAGTCGGTCATGACCGCGCCCAGGGACCGGTGCACGGCGTCGAGCGGGGTGGTGCGCGTGGCGCTCGGCGGCGCGGGGGCGTCCGACGGCTGGGACATGGCGTGGCTCCAGGGGCTCCAGGGGCGAAGGGCTGACGGACGGCGCGAGGCCGTGCGCGTGGCCCTCCCCATCTGTCATCTGCACCTGAGAGGTTCGCCGGACGCCCGGGACCGGGCGGCGGCTTGCACCGTGGGTGGGGCCCGCCCCCGCAGGGAGCGTGCCCGCTTTTCAGATTCGCCTTCCGCGCGCGGTATCAGGGGCCTGAGAGATTCAAGGGAGGACTTGCTCCTTCGGCGCCCCGGCACGCCGGGGACTCTCCCGCGCGCGGTCGAACGGCCAGTATGCGGTTGTTCTCGTCTGTCGGACATCATCGCACGAACCGCGGCGGGTGGCCCGGCCACGGTGGGCGCCGGCCCAACGGGCGGGCCTGGCAGCCGTTATGGTGCCACTCGGCGCTCTGAGTGGATGGTGGGCTGAAACGATGAACATGGCAAGGCAGGGGCCCGGATACGGCGGCGGCTGGCCGAGCAACGAACTCGAGGAGACCCTCGCCGCCGCCCTCGGGGTGGCCGACGCGGGCCCCCGGCTGTTGAAGGTGCTCGCCCGCAGCGCCCTGTGGGTGCCGCTGCCCGAGGGCGGCGGCCGGGAGAGCCGCAACCTCGACCTGCCGACGATCGAGCTCAACGGCGCCGTGTACGTGCCGGTCTTCAGCTCGGCCGAGCAGCTGCACCTCGGCGGTGCGTCGCACCTGCCGTTCGCCGTGGCCCCCGCCTGGGAGTTCGCCCGCGGCCTGCCGCCGCGGGTCGGCATCGCCGTCAATCCGGGCGGCACGGTCGGCGTGCCGGTGCCGTCAGGCGTGGTCGCCGAGCTGTGTCGGGTCAGCCCGGGCGAGCGGATGCCCGGCGTGCCGTCCGGCGCCCGGATGCGGCTCTTCCAGCCGGACTGGCAGGACGACCCCGTCGACTTCCTCGCCGCCGTCACCCGCGAGGTCAGCGCGCTCGGCTTCGTCCGCTCCGCGCGGCGCGGGCTGGCCAGCGCCGAGGGCGGCTCGCCCTCGCTGTTCCTCGGCGTGGAGCTCGACCAGCTCGACGACGGCCTCCGGGTCGCCGTCCACGACGGCCTCGGCCGCGCGCTCGCCGCCCACCCGGTGGCCTGGCCCGTGCAGCTGGTGCTCCTTGATGCCGCCGACGATCCCGTGGTGGACTGGCTCAGGGAGTGCGTGCAGCCGTTCTACACCCGCGACGCCTGACGGTCCGACGACGTTCCGCCACCGGGTCGCGACGCGACGTCACGGCCCGGGGAGGTGGCCGGGATCGCGGCTCCCGGGCCGCTCGGCTGGGCATGTTGCTCCGTGGAGCGTGCGGCGTGGGGAGGGCGTGGGCCAGGTGAGCGGTGGAGAAGGCGTCGAGGAACTGCTGCCCCGGATCGCCCCCGACCGCCTCGACGCGTACGAGGGCCTGCTCGCCGCCCTGGCCGCCGGCGAGGTGTGGATGCTGCTCTGGCACGGCAGGCCTGGCGAGCCCGACGCCCAGTACGGCAGCATGGACGTCACGGGCCACGGCTACGCGCCCTGCGTCACCTCCGAGCGCGAGCTGCGGGCCAGCGGCTGGACCAGGGAGCACGAGGTGGTCGGCGGCCGCGACATCGCCGCCGCGCTCTACCCCGACCACTGGGGCCTCTGGCTCAACCCCCACACGCCGAGCGGCGGGCTCGGCGTCCCCTGGCCCGACCTGCGCCGGATCGCCGGCGGCCTCGACCGGCTCCCGGCCGGGCCGCTGCGGATCACCGAGCCGACCGTGGGCGCCGACGCCTTCTACGCCCAGCTCGTCGCGCTCGCCGAGCGCACCAGGGTGCTCCGCAGCCTCCGCCGGGCCTGGGTCCGGCCGGCGGTCGGCCCCGCCTACCTGGTGATCGGCCTCGACGTGGACGCCCCGGACGAGCGCTCGGCCGAGGCGGTCCGGCAGATGATGCGCCAGGCCATCGCCGCCGTCCCCGAGGGGCTGCCGGTGGGCACCGTCGCCATGGCCGACGGCTACGACCCGGTGGCCATGTGGCTGCACGCCAACGCGCGCCCCTTCTACGACCGCGACGCCCCGGCCGCCCACGACCCCGGCGCCCTGCGCCAGCACGGCTACGGCTACCCCCGCCCCGGCTGACCTGCCCCCCTTGCGCTGATCGGGCGAGGGGCCCGGTCCCGGGGTTACGGTGGAGACAGACGTCACATCTCAGACACGTGTGCTGAAAGGGGACGCTGCATGCACGCCATCAAGAGCTCGCTGCCCGACACCGCGACGAAGATCGTCGGCGAGGCGCTCCAGGGAGGGCTCGTCGACCTGATCGACCTGTCGCTGATCGCCAAGCAGACCCACTGGAACATCGTCGGGCCCCGGTTCCGATCGATCCACTTCCAGCTCGACGACGTGGTGTCCACCGCGCGCTCCCACTCCGACACCGTCGCCGAGCGCGCCTCGGCCCTCGGTATCTCCCCCGACGGCCGCGCCACCACCGTCGCGACCCACACGGGCATCGCCAAGGTCGCCGACGGCTGGCAGCAGGACACCCAGGCCGTCCGCACCATGGTCGACGCCCTCAGCGCGGTGATCATCCGGATGCGCGAACGGATGGACGAGACCGGCTCGGTCGACCGGGTCTCGGAGGACATCTTCATCCAGATCACCAAGGACCTGGAGAAGCACTGCTGGATGTTCCAGGCCGAGAACGGCGGCTGACCCCGCGGTCTCCGACCGGCCCCCGACCGGCCCCGACCGGGGCGTGGCCGGGGGCCTCGCGGCCGGACGGCACCCGGCTCAGAGTTCGACGAGCAGCTTGCCGCGGTTGGTGGCGCGGTCCAGGTAGAGGCCCTGGTAGGCGCGGGGGATGTTGTCGAAGCCGTGGCGGATGGTCTCGCGGAAGGTGATCTCGCCGCGGCGGATCATGCCGCCCAACTCGTCGTGCAGGGCCCTGAGGTCCTGCTCGTTCACCCAGTCCTGCGCGTAGATGCCGCGGATCGTGGTGCGGGGCCGCATGATGTGCTCAAGCAGCCGCGGCCCCAACCGGTCGCCGCCGACGGTGCTGCCCCACTGCCAGGAGACGGCCACCTGGCTGAAGCGGTTGAGCATGGTGAACACGGCGTCGGTGAACGTGCCGCCGAGGTTGTCGAAGTACTTGTCCACGCCGTTGGGCGCGGCCTTCTGCAGCGCGTCGAGCACCGTGCCCAGGTCCTGGCCGTCCGTGTAGTGGAGGACGGCGTCGAAGCCGAGGTCGGTGAGGTACTCCGCCTTCGCCGGGGTCGCGGTGGTGCCGACGACGCGGGCGCCGGCCAGCTTGGCCAGCTGGCCGACGAGCGAGCCGATCGGCCCCGTCGCGCCGCTCACCACGACGGTGTCGCCCGGCCGCACGGTGAAGAACTTGGTCATCGTGCCCCAGGCCGTCAGCCCCGGCACGCCCATCACGCCGAGCGCCGTCGACATCGGCAGCGCGGCGTCGTAGTCGGCCGGGTCGAGCCGGCGGAACGGGGTGACCTCGAAGGGGAACTCCTCGGTCTGCCACACGTAGGCACGGCCGTCGCCCACCACGTGGGTGGCCCAACCGCCGAACCCCTCGACGATGTCGCCCGGCCGGAACGCCGCGTCGGGGCCCGCGTCGAGGACCTCCATGATCGACAGGCCGGGCGCCTTGTCGCCCACCGGCGTCACCTGGGTCAGGCCGTTGAGGAAGGGGTCGACGGACACGTACAGGGTGCGGAGGAACATCTCGTCGCGGGCGAGCCGGACCTCGACGTCCTCGGCGACCTTCTCGTAGACGCGCTCGACGTCGGGCACTCCGGGCACGTGCTCGCGCACCACCCACTTCTCGACTCTCATGACGGATCCTTTCGTGGCATGCCGAAGACGGCTCCGAAGGCGCCGCCGTCCTGGCGGGCCGACGGGGAGGGGCGGGGCGTCGGCCGGCTGGGCGGTCGGCCGACGCCAGGTCGCGAGTCATGCCGGGCGCGTGGGCGAGCGCGACGGCGGTCGCGCCCGCCACGGCGCCCACAGGATGATGATTACGCCAGCCGGGCGATTCATTCCGCCGAACGCACCGGCTCACCCGAGTGGGTGAAATCGTCATACCGGAGCGCCGTCGCGAGGGTCAGCTCGCGGCCGCCTTGCCGGGATTCCAGGGGCAGTTGGCGGCGTGGTCGTCGTTCACCACGATGCCGCGGCGACAGTAGGAGCAGGTCACCGGCGCGGTCGGCTCCACCGGGCCCTCGAGGCCGGTGACGACCGTGACGTCCGCCTCCTGGCGCGGGAGGTCGGGCAGCGGGAGGTCGGGCAGCGGAAGGTCAGGCACGGCGCGGCCCTCCGGACCCGACCTCCGCTATGGTCCCGGCGCCTCGACGGACGGCGGTCAGCGTGTTCACCAGATCCCCCCAGGGCGTCGACGACAGTGGGTCACCACCAGCCTGCCGCCGCGGGGAGGCCGTAAGTGTCACCGCCGGGTGACACGCGTAGCGTTCAGAGCCCGGCCCACGCCGCCAGGCGCGACAGCGCCTGCGGCGAGCGCCGGCGGATGTGGAGCAGGCCGCGCAGCGTCTCGCGTACCCGGGGGTGGAAACGGGTCTGCTGGGGCGCGAGCTTGCGCGCCAGTGAGAGGGAGGCGAGCGCCGCGTCCGTCCGGCCGGTCTCCAACTCGGCGCGCGCCTGGTCGACCAGGTGCGCGGCCCGGCGCGAGGTGGCCCAGCCGCGGGGCGCCCGCACGGACCGCGCGGCCGCGTACGCCGCGTCGAACTGCCGCAACTCGAGGCGGGCGAACGTCTCGTGGGCGGCCACGTTGGCCGGACCGAACGACAGCCAGTGCACGTGCCCCACCTCGCCCGTGCGCTCGGCGATCTCCCGGGCCTGCGCGAGGTGCGACTCCACCCCCGGCAGGTCGCCGGCGCGGGAGGCGAGGACGGCGGCCGCGAGGTGGAGCTGGCCGGTGACCGCCCGCGTCTCCGTTCCGTCGTCAGCGGCGCCCAGGATCCGGTGCCCGTCGGCGACCATGCTCAGCCCGATGTGGTGCCGCGCCGTCGGCGACCGGTAGGACAGCGCGCGCTTGTACTGCCGGATCGCGGCGAACACCGGGTCGGACGCCCGCTCGGCGGCCCAGCCCATCCGGTCGAGCGCCAGCGCCGCGAGGTCCTGGTAGCCGAGCTTGGTGGCCACGTCGTGCGCGCTGCGGCACGTCGACGCCAGGGCCTGCCACAGCTCGGTCGTCGGCCGCTCGCGGCAGGCCACGATGAGGTCCACGAGCAGGCTCGGCAGCGAAGCCGCCGCCAGCTGGAGGCGGGCCGCCCGCACGTCCCGGCAGAGCGCGTCGGCGGCGGCCGTCAGCTCGGCCGCCGGCGCCTGCGGCAGATAGGCGTCGGTCGGCAGGTCGTAGAGGTCGAGCGCCTCGCGGATCGGCCCGATCAGGGCCGCCACCCGGTCCGGGCGCAGGGCGTGCGCGGCCGGGCCGATCAGGGCGGTGACGGGCACGCCGAGGGCCCGCGCGACGGCGGCCGTCAGCTGCGGCGACGCCTTCTTGTGGCCGGCCTCCACGTGCCGCAGCAGGCTGTACGAGTAGGGGATGCGCAGCGCGAGACCGCGCTGGGTGAGGCCAGCGCGCTTGCGGTGCGCGGCGATCCTGGCTCCGGTGCTGTCGTCGTCGGGATCGGGGTCCGGCATGCGTGGCTCCGTTTCCGGTGGGGGATCCTCGGGGGTTCCCGTGGGGGTCTGGAACGGCTCTACCCGTGGCCGGCCCGCGGCAAGGCCGCGCGGGCGTGGTCGGTCGTGTGTGCTGAACTGCTCGCATGAGCAACCGTGTTCTCTACCTGCTCGGCTGCGCCGCGCCCCCGGTGCGCTACGTCGACCTGGCGATACGCGCGGCGCGGGCCAGGGGCTGGGACGTCTGCCTCGGGCTGACCCCGACCGCGGCCGGCTGGCTGGCCGGCCGCCTCCCCGAGCTGGCCAGGGAGACCGGCCACCCGGTGCGCGTCGAGCCCCGACCGCCGGGCGCGAGCGACGGCTGGCCGCCGGCGGACGTGAGCGCGCTGGCGCCGGCGACGCTGAACACGGTGAACGCGGTCGCCCTCGGCCTGACCCCGACATGGGTCGCCGCCCACGCCTGCGAGGCGCTGGGGAAGCGCCGGCCGCTGATCGTCATGCCGTGCGTGAACAGCGCCTACGCCTCGCACCCGCAGTTCGACCGCTCGGTCGCGACGCTGCGGGACGCCGGCACCCGGGTGCTGCTCGGCGGCCCGGACGGCTTCGTGCCCAACCCGCCGGGGGAGGGGCGGCCCGAGGAGTACCCGTGGCACCTCGTGTTCGAGGCCGCGGACGCGGCGCGCTGAGCCGCCGTTCCGGTGAGCCGTTCCAGTGAGCCACGCCCGTGAGTGGACCAATACGCCGGGTTCCGGGGTGGCGGGCGGTCTGATCGGCAGTGACGTTCCGTCGATTCCCGATGTCCGATCAGGAAGCAGGAGAGTACCTACATGCGCATGCGTAGCGCCATCGCCGCCACCGCCCTGGCAGCCGTCAGCGTTCTCGGCGCGGCCGGCGTCGCCAACGCCGACGCCGACGCGGCCGGCTTCGCCAGCCACTCCCCGGGCGTGCTGTCCGGCAACAACATCCAGATCCCGATCGACCTGGACCTGCAGGTCTGCGGCAACACCATCAACCTCGTCGCGTTCCTGAACCCGGCGTTCGGCAACGTCTGCGTCGCCAAGTGAGCTGACCGCGGACACCCGTAGCCCCCCGCCGGCCACTGGCCGGCGGGGGGCTACGTCGTTCCGGCCCTCGGGCCGTGGCTCAGACCAGCCGGACCAGCGCCTGCACCGGCGCGTGGTCGGAGGGGTAACGGCCGTCGCGACGGTAGGTGTTGATCGCCGCGCGCAGCACGCCGACGCCGTCGTTGGCGAGCACCCAGTCGATGCGGTTGCCGCCCTCCACCGGGTCGCGGTAGTTGGGGAAGGTGCCCCAGGCCGGGGTCAGCCGGCGCTCGGCGGCACCCCAGGTGTCGGTCAGCCCGGCCTCCTGGGTGAGGATCCGGTAGGACTCGGAGGTGCCGGCCGGGGTGTTGAAGTCGCCGGTCAGCAGCACCGGGAGCGCCGGGTCGAAGCCGCCGATCCGGTCGCGGACCAGGCCGGCGCTCCGCTGCCGCGCGTTCTCCGACTGGTGGTCGAAGTGGGTGTTGACGTGGACGAACTCGCGGTCGGTGCGCCGGTCGAGGAACCGCACCCAGGTGACCATCCGCACCACGTTGTTGCCCCAGCTCGTCGAGCCGATCACGGACGGGGTGTCGGAGAGCCAGAAGTGGTCGTAGTCCAGCGGCTCGACGCGGCGGGCGTCGAAGTAGATCGACATGAACTCGCCCCGGCCACCGCCCTCACGGCCCAGACCGATCCAGTCGTAGTGTCCCGGGAGGTCGTCCCGCACCTGCTTGACCTGGTGGTACAGGGCCTCCTGCACGCCGAGCAGGGTGGGCCGCTCCTGGTCGAGGAAACGGGCCAGCACCGGCCGGCGGTCGGTCCAGGAGTCGGGGGTGCCGGGCGCGGCCTTCGCGTCCATGCGGATGTTGAACGTCATCACGTGCAGCCGGTCGCCGGTCGCCTCGCCGATCAGCGCCCCGCGCGAGCGCTCGTCGGCCGCGGCCGACGTGGCGCCCATGCCGACCAGGCCGGCGGCACCCGCGACCCCGGCCGCGCCGAGCACCCCTCGTCGGGAAATCCCCATGTCAGTCCTCCTCGTGGTGGGAAGTCAGCGTCCGACGAGGAACTGTCGTCCCCGGACGCGTCCTCGTGTCGAACGCCAGCCGAACGTGGGGAGGTGCGCGGGTTCCCGTCGCGTTTTGTCGAGCCAGTACAAGTTTTCCCGCGCGATGGCCCTGGGCATCAACTCCACGTAAGTTCCCGGAAGTTAAGGGGACCAGGCCGGTCGCGGCGGCCGCGTGCCGTCTTGCGGTGGGCCTGACTCCGGACGTAGATGTCATAAGTGTCCGCGAGCCCACCAGCCGGGGTTCGCAACCGCTTATCCGATCGGGGGGTTAACCATGGCCACTCCGCTGTCCGCCGACCGACTGCTGAAGGCGCTGCGGGACGAGGGCGTCAAGGTCGTCGAGTACAAGTCATGGCGGACGCACAACCGCAACAGCGCGGGCCCCTGGGGTCCGGTGCACGGGGTGATGATCCATCACACGGTCACCTCGGGCACCGACTCCTCGGTGGCCCTGTGCTACAACGGCCGGTCCGACCTGCCGGGGCCGCTGTGCCACGGCGTGATCGCCAAGGACGGCACCGTCCACCTGGTGGGTCACGGCCGCGCCAACCACGCCGGCCGCGGTGACGGCGACGTGCTGGCCGCCGTCATCGCCGAACGCGGCCTGCCAGCCGACAACGAGGCCGACACCGACGGCAACCCGCACTTCTACGGATTCGAGTGCGTCAACCTGGGCGACAACAAGGACCCGTGGCCGGCCGCCCAGGTCGAGGCGATCGTGCGCGCCTCGGCGGCCCTGTGCCGGACGCACGGCTGGGGCAAGGACGGCGACACCTCGGTGATCGGCCACCTCGAGTGGCAGCCGGGCAAGATCGACCCGCGCGGCCCCGGCATCACCATGGGCGGCGTCAGGTCCCGAGTGGCCGAACGCCTGCGGCACGCGGCGAACTGGAACCCGGACAACCAGGAAGACGAGGAGGGGGACATAGTGCCCAACCGGATCCTGTACAGGACTGACGCCTACGTCCGCACCATCAAGCCGGACACCTGGACGACGCTGCACTTCAACCGCGTGTACCAGGGCGGGAAGTGGCAGGAGCCGGAGCCGCAGGCCAGCGTCCTGTTCGGGTCGGTCTACTACACGCTCTCGGCGGGGGTGATCGTCAAGGGCCTGAAGCGGGGACAGGAGTTCCAGATCCGGCTCGCCGAGTACCGCGAGCAGAGCGACGGCACCTTCCAGCGCGGCAGCACGCTGCCGATCAACTCCCCGGTGCACGACGGCGGCGACGGCCACTTCACCTACACCTGGACCGGGCACATCTCCAGCACCCAGAAGGGCCGGCTGCGCCTGGAGGTCAAGCAGTCCGGCGACGCCGACGTGACGGTCGAGGCCGCCCGCGTCGAGGCCCTGTCCTGGCCCACCTGACCCCGGAGGGCCCCGTCGTGTAACGCTCTCCCGTCCCCGTGCCAAGTAGTGGTGTAACCATCGGCACGAGGACGGGAGACGCGTACGTGAACATAACCAGAAGCCGCGGCGGGCCGGCCGCGGCCGCCCGGGACCCGGAACTCTTCGAGGAGTTCTACCGGGAACACGTCGACGCCGTCACGCGGTTCCTCGCGCGCCGGGTGGACGACCCCCACACGGTCGCCGACCTCACCGCCGAGGTCTTCCTGGCCGTGATCGACTCAGGACACACCTACCGGCCGGCGCTCGGCAGCGAGCGCGGTTGGCTCTACGGCGTCGCCCGCAACATCGTCTCGGCCGAGTACCGCCGCACCGCCCGCGAGCAGGTGCTCAGCGGCCGGATCGCCGGCCGCCGGCTGCTGGAGCCCGACGACATCGCGCGGCTCGAGGAGAAGCTGGTCGCCGAGAACGAGGGCCGCCGGCTGATCGCCGCCCTCGCGGAACTCCCCGAGGGCGAGCGGGCGCTGCTCGAACTCGTCGTCGCCGACCAGCTCTCCGTCCCCGAGGCCGCCCGCGCCCTCGGCATCCGCCCCACCGCGGCCCGGGTCCGCCTCCACCGCGCCCGAGGCCGGCTGCGCGCCGCGCTCGACCAGGCGGCCGGGACCGTCGACACCCCGGAACCGCCCACCAGGCCCGTCACGTCTCTCAGGAGCGCGCTGTGAACAACACCTTCGAGGACCGCCTGCTGGCCGAGCTCACCCACGAGGTCCGACTCGCCGCGGCCACCGAGGCGCCGGCCGCGCCGCGCCGCCGCCGGGTGCTGACGCCCGTCCGCGCCGGCCTCGGCGTGGCCACCGCCGGGATCGCCGCCGCGTCCTTCCTGCTCCTGCCGGGCGGCGGCGCCACGCCGGCCTACGCGGTGGAGCGGCAGGACGACGGCAGGGTGCTGGTCGACATCACCACCTACGGCTTCGACAAGTACGACGAGCTGCTGGCCGACCTGCGGGCCGCCGGCGTGACCGTCATCGAGGAGCCGGAGCGGGCGCTGCACTGCGGGGACGAAACGTTCCCCCCCGAGGACGTGTCCTTCCCGACGGAAGAGGACGACGACGCCCCGTCGGAGGCAGACGACGACACCCCGCCGGAGGTAACCGTCGTCACCAGCGGCTTCTTCGTCATCGGCGACGGGCTGGAGTGGCCGTCGCTCGTCCAGCCGAGCGGTCAGGAGGTGAGCGCCTCGGAGGTGGGCTTCCTCATGAGCCCGGGCGACACCGTGATCCACGACAGCGACGGCGACCAGCACTCCCTGGGCTTCTTCAGCGGCTCCTGCGAATAGCCCCGAACGCCGGGACGGCGGCCGGTAGCGTGGCGCGCATGCGCTACGAGGCACGGCACAGTGCGAACCGCGGCTGGTACGTCGTCTCGGACGAGGGCCACCTCGCCCACGTCCCCGACCCCGACACCTCCCACCTGAGGGCCGCCCTGTTCGAGCGGCGGGAGGACGCGGAGCGCTGCGCGGCCGAGCTGAGCCGGCTCGGCCAGCTCAGCTGACGCCCCGCACCAGCTCGATGTAGCGGTCCCAGTCCCAGTGTGGGCCGGGGCACGTCCGCACCACATCGGGAACCTCGTTGTGGCCCACGATGTGCTCCCGGTCCACCGGGATCCCGTACCGCTGGCAGATCCCGGCCACCAGCCGCGCGGACGACTCGTACAGCACGTCCGTCAGATAGTCGGGCTCGTCGACCCAGCCCTCGTGCTCGATGCCGATGCTGCGCTCGTTGAAGCTCCGGTTCCCGGCCTGGAAGGCGACATCCAACTCCCGGACCATCTGCGCCACATGACCGTCCTGGGAGCGCACCACGTAGTGCGCCGCCGCCTGGTGGCCCGGATCCTGGAAGACCCGCAGCGTGATGTCGTAGGTGGCCTCCGGCATGTGGACCACCACCCGGTCTATGGCGTAGTCGCGCGGGCGGCTGGCCCGCCGGTAGTTCGCCGAGGACGCCGGCACCCACTCCGCGCCCGGGTGATCGACCTCACCCTCCTCGCGGGGCGTCTCGGACCCCGAGTACCGCCACCACCACTGGCTCAGCCCGTCCCGCGCGGCGTACCCGGCGAGGCCGACCGCACCGGCCGTGCCGCCCAGCAGCAGCGCGCGCCGGCGCAGGTCACCGCGGGTGATGTTCCCTTGCTCACTCATTCAAGCCCTCTCCAGCCCGCTCCGCCCCCACACCCGCCCCACACCCGCTTCGCACCTGCTTGGCACCCGCTCCGGAGCCGAGAACGCGCGTGGCCTCCGGCCGGTTCCACCCGGCTCGTAGAATCGGTGGCACCATGCCCTACTTCGACCATGCCGCCACCACTCCCATGTTGCCCGAGGCGATCGCGGCGATGACCGCCCAACTCGCCCACACCGGCAACGCGTCGGCGCTCCACGGCTCCGGGCGGCTCGCCAGGCGCTCGGTCGAGGAGGGGCGGGAGGCGCTGGCCGCCGCGCTCGGCGCCCGGCCGAGCGAGGTCGTCTTCACCTCCGGCGGCACCGAGGCCGACAACCTGGCCGTCAAGGGCCTGTACTGGGCCCGCCGGGCCGCCGCCCCGCGCCGCGACCGGATCCTGGTCAGCCGCGTCGAGCACCACGCCGTGCTGGACGTCGTCGAATGGCTCGCCGACCACGAGGGCGCCAGGATCGACTGGCTGCCGGTCGACGCCGTCGGCCGGGTGCACCCCGAGGCGCTGCGCGCCGCGGTGGAACGCGACCCGGACGATGTGGCGTTGATCACGGTCATGTGGGCCAACAACGAGATCGGCACGGTTCAGCCTATCCACGAACTGGCCGCGATCGCCCAGGAGTTCGGAATTCCGATGCACGCGGACGCGGTGCAGGCCGTCGGCCAGCTCCCGATCGACTTCGGCGCCTCCGGCCTCGCCGCGCTCACCGTCTCAGGCCACAAGATCGGCGGCCCCTACGGCGTCGGTGCCCTGCTGCTCGGCCGCGACTGGACGCCCACGCCCGTGCTGCACGGCGGCGGCCAGGAGCGGGAGGTCCGCTCCGGCACGCTCGACGTGCCCGCCATCGCCGGCTTCGCGGCGGCGGCCGAGCTGGCCGCCGAGCGCCGCGAGTCCTTCGCCCACGAGGTCGGCGCGCTGCGGGACCGGCTGATCGACGCCGTCACCACCGCCGTGCCCGACGCGATCCTCGGCGGCGACCCGGACCCGGCGGGCCGGCTTCCCGCGAACGCGCACTTCGCCTTCCCCGGCTGCGAGGGCGACTCCCTGCTGCTGCTCCTCGACGCCCAGGGCATCGAGTGCTCCACCGGCTCCGCCTGCACCGCCGGCGTCGCCCAGCCGAGCCACGTGCTGCTCGCCATCGGCGCCGACCCCGAACTCGCCCGCGGCACCCTGCGGTTCAGCCTCGGCCACACCACGACCGCCGACGACGTGGCCGCGGTGGCCAGGGCCATCGGCCCGGCCGTCGCCCGCGCCGGAACCGCCGGGCTCAGCTGAGCCATGGGCCGTACCCTGGATGACGTTATGACTGACACACGTCCTGACACACGTCCTGAGCGGATGCGGGTACTGGCCGCCATGTCCGGCGGCGTCGACTCGGCCGTCGCAGCGGCCCGCGCGGTCGAGGCCGGCCACGATGTGACCGGCGTCCACCTCGCGCTCTCCGCCAACCCCCAGTCCTTCCGCACCGGCGCCCGCGGCTGCTGCACCGTCGAGGACTCCCGCGACGCCCGCCGGGCCGCCGACGTCATCGGCATCCCGTTCTACGTCTGGGACCTGGCGGAACGCTTCCGCGAGGACGTGGTCGAGGACTTCGTCGCCGAGTACCGGGCCGGCCGCACCCCCAACCCGTGCCTGCGCTGCAACGAGAAGATCAAGTTCGCCGCGCTGCTCGACAAGGCGCTGGCGCTCGGCTTCGACGCGGTGTGCACCGGCCACTACGCGAGCGTCGTGCCCACAGCGGACGGCGGCCGGGAGCTGCACCGCTCAGCCGACCTGTCCAAGGACCAGAGCTACGTGCTCGGCGTCCTCGACGAGCGGCAGCTGGCGCACGCGATGTTCCCACTCGGCGACACCAGGGCGACCAAGGCCGAGATCCGCGCCGAGGCGGAGCGCCGCGGTCTCGCGGTGGCCCGCAAGCCCGACAGCCACGACATCTGCTTCATCGCGGACGGCGACACCCAGGGCTTCCTGGCCAGCCGCCTCGGCGCGGCCGAGGGCGACATCGTCGACGAGTCGGGACAGAAGGTCGGCACCCACCAGGGCGCGCACGGCTTCACGGTGGGCCAGCGGCGCGGCCTGCGGATCGGCCACCCGGCGCCTGACGGGCGGCCGCGGTACGTGCTGGACATCTCACCGGTCGACAACCGGGTCACGGTCGGCCCGGTCGAATCCCTCGACGTCGTCGCGCTGACCGCCATCAACCCCCGCTGGTGCGGCACCCCGCCGGCCGGCCCCGGCCACTACACCGCCCAGCTCCGCGCCCACGGCGGCGAGACGCCGGTGGCGGCCGAGCTGCGCGACGACGACACGCTCCTCGTCCGCTTCGCGGCGGCGGTACGGGGCGTGGCGCCCGGCCAGGCCGTCGTCCTCTACGACGGCCCACGGGTCGTGGGCTCGGCGACGATCGCCACGACGGAACGGGCGACGGCCTCGGCGCCGGCGTGAGGTGGTGGGGGTTCTCCCCCCACCCACCCGCCCTTTCCGTTCCGCTGCCGCGCCGCGGGCGCGCTGCGCGCGGGGTGGTGCGCGCTGCGCGCGGGCGGCGGCCCGCCGGGGCCTCAACGGCGGCGGAGCCGCCTTGTTGGGCCCCTGTGGGCCGTGCCGGCCTGTGGGCCGTGCCGGCCTGTGGGCCGTGCCGGCCTGTGGGCCGTGCCGGCCTGTGGGCCGTGCCGCGCCCACCCACCCG
>NZ_BAAGPR010000075.1:0-39838 GCF_054783955.1 Streptomyces mayteni
TGCTCAGCGCGCAGCCGCTCGGCGGCCGCCGCCGCGGCGGCGTGCGCGCCGCCCTGCCCGCCGCCGCGCCTGGCGGCGGCCTCGGGGGCGTCCAGCGGCTCGTAGCGCACCACGAGCCAGGACCGCACCGCGACCGGGCGGCCGCCGAAGGGGAGTTGGCGGTAGGCCACCGTGGGTTGGAACCGGTGGTGGAAGTCCCGGGACCAGACGCCGAACCGCTCCACCACGATCTGCGCGGCCGCCGGCCCGGCCGGGTCGGCGGCCAGCCAGCGGGCGACGATCTCGGCGGGCAGCGCGGGCAGCACGCCGCCGGGGAACGCGGCGACGGCGGCGTGCCCGCGCCCGTCCGACACCACGCCGAGCCCTCCCCCAGGCCCCTGGGGGCCTGGGAGGTGCCCCCAGCGTCCTGGGGTGTTGCGGTCGGTGACCTCCGTGACGGTGAGGGCCGGCAGCAGCGCCCTGGCCACGCCGAGGCCGCCGGCCCGCGCCGCGGGCGGCGCCGTGACGGCCAGCCGGCCGCGCCGCAGCCTGGCCAGCAGGCGCCGGTCGACCCAGTCCCCGCGGAACCTGGCCAGCGAGCCGAGCGCCAGCAGCGCCCCGGCGCCGACGAGGACATACGCCCAGTGGCCCCAGGCGCTCCGCGCCACGAGGCCGGCGGCGACGCCCCCGAGCCCGGCCTCCACGGCCACCAGCCGGGCCCGCCAGGACCGCGCGGGGGCGATGCGCAGGCGTCCGATGCGCAGGCGTCCGATCAGCGTGGTCACTCGCTCTCACTCCTTCGCTCCTCGGCCGCCGCCTCCGGGTCGAGGACCGGCCCGGCCGGCAGCAGCGCCACATAGGCGGTGGGCAGGGACGGCGCCGCGGCCGGGTCGTACCCCAGGCGTTCGACGGCGTCCGGCGAGGCGAACGGGTAGGCCACGCCGCCGTCGGTGACCAGCGTGTGGGTGCCGCCCGCGCCGCCGGAGGAGGCGGCGCGCACCACCGCGCCCGAGCCCGCCGGCAGGTAGATCCGGTCCAACAGGCCCAGCCGGCCGCCGTTCAGGGCCGCGACGGGCGCGGTGTCCCCGGGGTCGGGCATGGTCGGCGGCAGGTGCACGGTCGCCCGCCAGGGGGCGTTCCCCGGCTCGCTGCCCGGCGGGGTGCTGACGCAGACGGGCTGGTTGCGCTCCGGCGCCCCGGCCTCGGGCACCTCCTCGGGCCACGCCGGATCGCCCGGGTCGCCGCCGGTGCGGGGCGCGGCTGCGGCCGCCGAGAAGGTGATCGCGTGGTCCTCGCCAGGCCAGGTGACCAGCAGGGTGTGGACGAGTTCGGACACGGGGGCGAGGCCGTCGGGACGCACCAGGAAGTGCTGGCGGGCGGCGCCCTCGTCGTCGGTGTGGGCGATGTCGCCGACGGCCGCGTCGAAGGGCAGCTCGACCGAGGGCGCGTCGCCGGCGCCCGCCGCCGGCTCCGGCACGGTGATCGAGGGGCCTTCGGGGACGGTGGCGACGAACTCCGCGGGCAGTCGCACGGGTTGCCTGGGGAGCCCCAACAGGTCGCGGACGCCGGGCTCGACGGCGTACCGCCGGCCCTCGGTCAGCAGCCAGAGACGGTCGTCCTCCGTCTGAGCGAGCAGCGTCGCCCCACCGCCCTCGGTGTCCCCGGTCGGCACGCCAGGCACGGCGACGAACAGCGCGGTGTCCACCGGCTCCTCGCCGGTCTCGGCGGGCGTGGCGCACAGTGTCCAGGCGCCGTCGAGCAGGTCGTCGGCGTCCGGCAGCGCGTCCGGGGCGCCGGGGATCCCGACGGGCAGCCCGCGCGGCGCCTCGTCCAGGGTCGCCTGGCGCACCTCGGTGAGCTGGCCGCCGCCGGCCAGCAGCGCGGAGGCGAGGTTGAGCGCGGGGTACGCCACGCCGTCCACCACCGCGTAGGAGTCGCCGCTCGCGCCGACCACCACCGCGCCGTCGCTCGGCAGGGACGGGCCCCGCCCGCCGCCGAGCCAGCCGGCGATGCCGAAGCCGGCGACGACGAGGACGCCGACCGCCAGGCTGGCGCCCAGCGCGCGGTTCAACCGGCGGCGCGGATCGAGACGCGCCTCGTCCGCGCCTCGCAGGAGGCTGGTGCTCATCCGGCGGTTGGCGTACGCGTGCGCCTCCGCCTGCTCGCGTGTCGTTGCCATGGCTAGGGTGTCCGCTTCCGGTTCTGGTGCGCGGTCGGGTGGTCGGTGGTGGTGCCGTCGTCGCCGCTGCCGGCGCTTCCGCCTTCGCCGCCGCCGAGCCCGGCGAGGCGGGCGGCGGGGGGTTCCGGCGGGGCGGTCGGCTCGGCGGCCGGCCGGTCTCGGGCGGAGCCGGCCCGCCAGCCGCGCCCGGCGGCGCGCCGCACCCCGGGCGCCGCCAACAGCCCGAGCAGCACGGCGAGCAGCAGCACGCCGCTGACGGCGAGTCCGGTCGTCCGGGTCGGGTCGAGCAGCGGCTCGTCGCGGGGGATGGGGGGAACGTCGACGCGGCCCGCCGGTGCCTCGGCACCGTCCTCCGCGTGCTCCGGCCCCTCGAGGTGGGTGAGCGCGCCGAACGGGTCGACGAGGCCGGTGCCGGTGTGGTCGTTCCGGCCGCCGCCCAGGGGCGTGGCCGAGCGGGTCAGCCGCTCCGCGACCTCGGCGGCCGACAGTTCGGGGAAGCGGGACCGCACCAGCGCGGCGGCGGCCGAGACCTGCGCGGCGGCCATGCTGGTCCCGCCCGCCACCCGGTAGCCCTCGCCGCCGGGGGAGACCACCACCTGGTCGGCGCCGATCGCGGCCAGGTCCACCCAGGGTCCTGAGTTGGAGGAGTCGAGCGGCGCGCCTTCGGCGTCGACGGCGCCGACGGCCAGCACCCCTTCGTAGGCCGCCGGGTACATCAGGCCGCCGCTGACGTTGGCGTTGCCCTCGTTGCCCGCCGCCGCGACGACCACGACGTCCGCGGCCAGGGCGCGTTCGACGGCCGTCCGGATCGGCTCGTGGTCGGTGGCCACGGCGAGCGAGAGGTTGACGACGCCGGCGCCGCCCGCCACGGCGTCGTCGATGGCGGCGGCGAGCGTGCGCGGGGTGGCCCGCTCCACGCCGTCGGCGATGCGGACGGGGTAGACGGTGGCCCCTGGCGCCACCCCCGTCACGCCGTCGCCCTCGGCACCGCCCGCCGCGATCAGTCCGGCCACGGCCGTGCCGTGCCCCTCGCAGTCCCGCTGCCGTGCCGGGGCCTCGGCCGTGAACTCCCGCTCGTCGCGCACTCCGACGAACTCCCGGCCGCGCTCCACCCGCCCTTCGAGATCGGGGTGGGCGGCGTCCACGCCTGAGTCGACGACGGCGACGGTGACGCCCCGGCCGGTGGACAGGTCCCAGGCCTGGGGCAGCCCGAGCAGCTCGACCAGCGGGCGGAGCTCGACCCCGTCGGGAAGCTCCTGCGGGCCCACCGTCGTGCGGCACGGCGCCGAGGCGGCGGCGGGGCTGACGGCGCCGGACAGCGCCACGGCGGACACGGCGGCGGCGAGGAGTGCGAGCGCCGTGCCGAGGGACGACCGGTGGTCGGGCACGGCCCTCACGCCCTCAGGTTCAGCAGGGCGCCGGGGACTTCCCACACGGCGAGCGCGAGCGGGACCACCGCCACGAGCAGCAGCGTCTCCAGCACGTCAAGCGCCCTGACCAGCCGGGGGTTGGGACGGCGGCGCCCGGCCGCGAGCCCCACCCCGGCCGCGACCAGGGCGACCGTCAGGACCACCGGCAACACGACGCCGAGCAGCGGTGCCGGCTGGGACCAGCGGTCGACCACCGTGAACACCGCCGCCCCGCAGGCCGCGAGAAACGCCGTCACCGACGCCGTCGCGACCTGCGCGGACTCCCGGAACAGCCGGGCCCGCAGCAGCATCAGCGCGGTCAGGACGCCGCCGAGCACCCCGGCCCACAGTTCGGTGGCGGCGAGGAGCCAGAGCGTCGCCCCGCCCGCGACCAGGTGACTGCCGAGGACCATCCCGCCGAGCAACCGGCGCGCCGCGGCGACCCGCGCCGTCAGCCGCTCGTGTGCGAGCAGGCTCGGCAGCCGCTCCAACTCCTCGGTGGTGGAGGCGAGTTGCGGGGCGGGTAGGCGGGCGACGCGCAGCGCGAGCGTGGGCCACAGCGTGGTCAGCGCCAGCGCGAAGGGCCCGGCGACCGACGCCGCCTCCGCCGGGCCGACGTCCCGCCAGATGACGGGGAGCGCGGCCCCCACCGCCGCCAGCGGCCCCGCGACGACCAGCGCGGCGAACGCCCCGTCCCCGCCGCCGACCAGGACGGGGCCCAGCATGCCGAGCGCCGCCACCACCGCGCACGCCACCAGCAGGTGCGTCGCGCCGAGCCCTTCCGCGTCGTGGCCGGCGCCCAGCAGCCGGACCGTGCCCACCACGGCGGGCACCACCGCGAGCAGGCCGGCGAACGTCCCCGCGCGGAGGTCGTCGAAGCCGCGCGAGGCCAGCACCCCCACTCCCAGCGTGAGCGCGGCCGTGGCCAGCGCGAGCCAGCCAGGCACCGCGCCCGGGGCCACGGCGAGCGCGGCGCAGCCGGTCAGCAGGGCCAGGGCGACCAGCGCGGCGGCGCCGTGGCGGCTGGCCCTGGCCGGCCAGGTGACGCGGACGCCGTGCTCGCCGACGACCTCCACGACGTCGTCGTAGAGCGGCGGGGTGGCGTCGGCGTCGCCGTGGGCCAGGAACAGCAGGTCGCACTCGGCGACGTCCTGTTCGGCCAGGGAGGTGGCGGCGTCGAGACGGCTGCCGTCGACCCGGTGCACCGCCCAACCGCCGTGCCGCACCCCGCCGTCGGGGCCCGGGTCGACGCCGACGTGGCGCAGCAGCGTCGGAAGCAGCACCGCGAGTGGCACGGCCGCCGGGACGGCGAGGTCCACGCGGCCCGCGGGCCCGGCGAGGCCGATGCGGACGAACGCCGCCGTGGTGGGCGGGGCGGCTGGGCGGAGGGTCGGGCTGGCGCTCATGGCTCATCGGTCCCTACGTGGACGGACTGGGGTGTCGGAGGGTGGTGTCGGACTGGAGTCTCGGAGTGCGGTGTCGGACTCCGCACGGGCGAGCTGCACCGGCACGTTGCCGAGCCTGCGGTGCAGCAACAGGCCGCGGCCCCTGGCGCGTTGGGCGGGTTTGACCCCCCAGATCGGCATCTCGTCCTTGGGGACGCTGAGCAGCACGGCCGGGAAGTTGAGCTCCTTCATCCGCCCGAGCACCGGTTCGAGCACGGCCCGGCCCGCGCCGCCGGCCTGCCGGGTGACGAAGAGGTGCAGCCCCATGGACCTGGCGTGCGGCAGGAAGTCGAGCAGCGCGGTGAGCGGATTGCCCCGGGAGGTGGCGACCAGGTCGTAGTCGTCGACCAGCAGGTAGATCTCGGGCCCCGTCCACCAGGAGCGGTTCCGCAGTTGCTCGGGCGTGATGTCCGGGCCAGGCACCCGCTTCTGCAGCCCCTCGGCGAGGCCGCCGACGACCGACATCGAACGCTCCAGGGTGGTCGAGTACCCCAGCAGGTGCGGCCCCTCGAACTCCCTGAGCATCGTCATCCGGTGGTCGAGCACCACGAGTTTCGCCTGCTGGGGCGTGTTCCCGGCGACGACCTGCCGGGCCACCGACCGCAGCAGGCCGGTCTTGCCGCTCTCGCTGTCGCCGACGACGATCAGGCCCGGGTCCTCGCCGGGGACGAGCACGACCGGTTCGAGGCGGTTGCCCTCCACGCCGATCGCGACGCCGGGCTGCCGCGCGGACGTCTCGGGCAGCGCGGCCGGATCCCAGGTGCTGGGCAGCAGCCGTACCCTCGGTGCCCGCGGCCCGTGCCACGCCTCGTCGACACGGCGCACCAGGTCGTGCACCCCGTCGGCGAGCCTGTCGGCCGAGCGGACGCCGTCCGCGCGGGGCACGGCCACCAGGAAGTGCAGCTTCTCCACGCTGATGCCGCGCCCCGGGCGGTCGGTGGGGACGGTCTGTTGCAGCTTGCGGTCGACCTCGGAGTCCAGCGCGTCGCCGAGCTTCAACTCCACCTTGGTGCCGAGCAGGTCGCGCAGGCTCATGCGCATGTCCATCCAGCGGTTGCCGGTGACGACGAGGTGGATCCCGTAGGTCAGCATCCGCCCGGCCACGCCCATCAGCACGTCCTCGATCTCGGGGTAGCCCTGCCGCAGCACCTGCCAGCCGTCGACGACGAGGAAGACGTCCGCGAACCCCTCGTCGGGCAGCCGTCCTTCGGCCCGTGCCGCGCGCACGCCCGCCATCGACTCGATGCCCAGCTCGCGGAACCGGGTCTCACGTGTCTGGAGGAGTTCCAGCACCTCGGCGACGGTGCGGTTGACCAACTCGGTGTCGGTTCGGCCCGCGACGCCGCCGACGTGCGGCAGGCCGACGAGGGGGAAGAGCGTGCCGGAGAAGTCCAGGCAGTAGAACCGCACTTCCTCCGGGGTGTGACGCAGCGCCAGCGAGGTGACCAAGGCGCGCAGCGCCGTGGACTTGCCGCTGAGGGGGCCGCCGACGACGGCGACATGGCCGCCGGCGCCGGTGAGATCCAGCTCCAGCGGATCGCGGCGCTGGTGGAAGGGGCGGTCGACGACGCCGATGGGGGCGGTCAGCGGCGGGCGGGCCGGGGAGCTGCCGAAGCCGCGCCCCTCGCGCACCGCCAGGTCGCCGAGCAGGGCGTCGAGCGGCTCCGGGGTGTCGAGCGGCGGCAGCCACACCTGGTGGGCCCGGGCCGCCTGCCCGGCCATCCGGTCGACCATGACGCTCAGCACCGTGGTGCCCAGCTCCTCGTGCTCCCCGAACTCGTCGGGTTCTGGCGCCGGTGCCGGCTCCGGCTCGGTCCGCTGCTCGTCCGGCACCGGCACGTGGCGCGCCGGGAACCGGCGCACGCCGAGCGCCCCGCCGAGCGCCGGGCCGCCGCCGTCCCCACCGGTGCGGTACGGGCCCGACACGTACGCGGCCCGGAACCTTCTGAGCGTGGCGGTGTCGGTCTTCAGGAACCCGTGGCCGGGGGCGTTGGGCAGATGGTGCGCGTCCGGCACGCCGATCGCGGTGCGGGACTCGGACTCCGAGAACGTCCGCAGCCCGATCCGGTACGACAGGTGTGCTTCCAGGCCGCGCAGCCGGCCCTCGTCGAGGCGCTGCGAGGCCAGCAGCAGGTGCAGCCCGAGCGACCGCCCGAGCCGCCCGATTTGCGCGAACAGGTCGGCGAAGTCCGGCTTCTGGGCGAGGAGTTCGGAGAACTCGTCGACGACGATGAACAGGCTGGGCAGCGGCGGGAGTCGCACGCCGCGCTGCCTGGCCCGCTCGTAGTCGCGGACCGAGACCAGGTTCCCGGCGTCCCGCAGCACCTCCTGTCGCCGGTTGATCTCGCCCGACAGTGCCTCCCGCATCCGGTCGACCATGCTCAGGTCGTCCTCCAGGTTGGTGATGACGGCCGCCACGTGCGGCAGCTCCGCCATCCCGGCGAACGTCGCGCCGCCCTTGAAGTCCACCAGCACGAGGTTCAGTTGATCGCTGCCGTGCGTCGCCGCCATGCCCAGCACCAGCGTCCGCAGCAGCTCCGACTTCCCGGAACCCGTCGCCCCCACCAGCAGCCCGTGCGGGCCCATGCCGTTCTGCGCCGACTCCTTGATGTCCAGCTCCAGGAGCCCGCCGTCGGCCGACACCCCCACCGGGGCGCGCAGCCGGTCGCGCATCGGCCGGTGCCGCCACAGCGACGACAGGTCGAGCTGCCCCGGATCGGCGATCCCCAGCAGGCTCGGCAGCGTGTTGACGACGCCGGTCAGATCCTCCGCGTCGGCCGCCGACGCCCCCACGTCCACCCGGAACCGCCCGAGCCGGCGCGCCAACCCCTCGCACTCCGCGGCCGACAGGCCGCCGGCCCGCCCCAACTCGTCCCGGGTGTCCCCCGCCACCACCGCGAGCCGCCGCTCCCCGTCGACCTCGAGCCGCACCCCGTGCCCCTCCACCAGCGGCGCGGTCGCGTTCCCGGCCACCTCGAGCACGGTGACCGCCTGGAGCCCGTTCGGGTCGAGCAGCGCCTCGCCGCCGGTGACCAGGCCGCCGTCGAGCACCACCAGCAGATGCGGCAGCTCGGGATCGGGCCGCGCGCTCCGGTTGAACCGCGTCCTGCGGGTCAACTCCGCGCCCAGCCACTCCTCCAGCGCGGCGAGCGAGGGATGCAGCATCCGCACCGGCCCGACGTGGTCCACGTCCCGCGGATGGTGCGCGTGCGGCAGCCACTTCACCCACGACCAGCGCGGCCCCTCGATGTCGGCGGCGCAGACCACGACGCGCAGATCCTTGGGCGAGTGGAACGTCACCGCGTGCGCGAGCACCGCCCGCGCCACCGCCCGCGCCCCTTCGCCCGCCCCGTCGAAGGACAGCGCGGCGAACCGGCGCAACGCCAGCAGCAGCGGCAGGTCGGGCACCACGGCGTGGGTGTCGACGAAGCGGCGCAACGCCACGGCGCTCAGCGGATCCAGGTCCTCCACCGGCGCGGTCTCGGCCGCCACCAGCGGCGTCGCCAGATACCGCGCCCCCGAACCGACCCGCACCACCCCGAAGTCGTCGTCCCCGGCCCGCCGCTCCCACATCCGCCGGCTCTCCGCCACCACCCACAACGCCCGCGGATCCGGCGCGTCCCACTCCAACGCCCGCCGCTGCGCCAGCGCGGTCCGCCGCACCTCCGTCCTGGTGCGCTCCAGATACCGCAGATACTCCCGCCGGTCGTTGCGCGCGACGGTCCTGGTCTTCGACCGCTGCCAGACGACGGACCCGACGACCATGGCCACACACGACACGAGGAACATCGCCCCGACGACGTACCCGATGGGGCCGCGCCCCATCGTCAACATGTACATCACAGAACCGAGCCCACTGAGCGCGGGCAACGCCATCATCCACGCGTTGGCGTCCTCCGGCTGCGGCAGCTGCGGCGGTGCCTGCACGACGACCCTCTGGTCGGGAACGACGGGCTGCGCGGCCCGCGGGGGGCGCCGGAACACGGTGATGGTCTCCCTGCTCACCTCGGTTGCTCCTCGGCCTGCTCGGAAGGATCCAGGCGGCGCTCGGCCGTCGCCCTGTCGTCGGGATTGAACTCCGGGACGTGGCGTGACCCCATGGCGGCGGCGATGTCACGGCTGACGTCGCCCCCCAGCCGCTCCTCGACGTCGTCCAGCGCGGGGTTCGCGACACTTCCGGCGATGTCGAATCGCTCTGTGACGGTGCTGGCGGGCGGCATGTCGATCCGGTCCAGGGGCGCCCCCTCGTTGTGCGCGGCGGCGAGGGCCGAGAGCACGGTGTAGCGCATCCTCTCGTCGTTGAGGAAGGCACCTTCGAGTTGGTAGTCGCCCAAGGCCCGCGGCGCCTGCGGTTCGAATTCGGGGAAAGCCGATTCCGCCACCGACCAGCCCTGCTCCGTCAAGGACATGCCGACGCCGAGGGGACCTGGAGCCATTCCGGCGACACCCAGAATGGCTCCCGCGCTCGCTGTGGCGAGATCCCGTCGCAGCTCGTTCTCCTTGTCCTCGCGGCCCTGATAGTGGTTGATCACGTCTTGCTCGCCCCAACTGACCAACTGATTGAGGGTGCCGATCCGATTCATCGTGGTGAAGGCGTCCGCGCCGCCATCCGCGTAGCGCTCATAGGCCAGGCCGTACTGAACGGCGTTGACTCCGGTCTTGAAGTACTCGTTGACCGTCGGGTCCGCGGCGGCCATGAGGCTGAACGTGCCGTACCTGTCGCGTTCGGCATAGGGATTCGCGCCATAGCCGGCGATGTCGTCCATGCGGCGAAGCGCGGTATCGGCCACGGCTCCTTGGAGGGGGACGACGTCGGGTGGGAAGTCGGGGGGAGGACCGTCCGTGCTCCAATCGGGGACGAGTTCCTCGGGATTATCGGTGTAGAAGGTGAGGACTCCGTCGGCGACGCTCTTCTGCTCGACGGTCAGCCCCTCCGCGCCGGGGTACGTGGCGCTGCGAATGACGTCGGCGATGCCCTGGCTGTCCTGCCAGTCGACCGCGAGGAACCGCTCACGGGTGCTCTGCTGGGAGAGCAGGTCGAGTGAGGCGTCCGCGTTGCGGGACGCGTGGGAGAGCAGGTCGCTGCTGCCGGTGAGCGGCTCGCTGGGGACGAAGTTGCGGCGGTCGATGGCCTCCTGTACTCCGAGGGAGGCGATGCCCGTGGTGCGGGCGAAGTCGTCGCCGGGGGTGAGGGCGGAGCTCTCCATCAGCCTGCCGAAGCCGTTGAACGCCTCGACGCCGCCCGGTTCTGTGATGCGCTGGTCGTAGCCGTAGAGGTACTCGGCGATGGAGTCGGGCACCTGCTGCGCGCCGCCGGTGCCCGACACGTCGATGCCGCCGATGTCCGGGTTCATCAGCATGTCGATGCCGTTGGCGACGTTCGTTTTCGCGAAGCCACTGAGGTCTTCCATCGACCCCAGCTTCGCGAGTGCCTCGGGGCTGAGCGTGTTGTAGAACGCCTGCAGGTAGGTGCTCTCCTGAGGGGTCAGCCCCCGCTGGGCCACCTGGCCCGGGGCGAGGGGATCCCCGAAGACGCCGCCGGTGATCGACTGCAGGTTCTCGGTGTACAACTCGAGATACAGCTCGTCGGGGTTGTCCTTCGCCATCTCGGCGTTGATCCGCTCGGCCGTGAACCGCGCCATCTCCGGAGTGGCGAATATGTCCACCGGCCCCGATGCGACGTTGTATCCCCACTCTCCGAGGTCCGCTGCCATTTCCGTCAGCGCGTGGCGGTACATCGCGATCTGGGCATCGATCGAGCCGCCGGTTCCGCGAGCGTCGTCGCCGGCCCCTTGAAGATACGTATCCCGGATGTTCGTGGGCAGTTCGGGCGGAAGCGTGACGGTCCCGTCCGGCAGCCGGCCGAAGGTCACGCTGTTCTGCTTGTACACGATCGTCGGCAACGTCGCCGTCGGATTGTTCTGGTACTGCTGCTGGATGCCCTGCCGCGTCGTCTCCCAGTAGTTCCAGTCCTGCAGCGCCTCGGCCTGGTAGTTCCCGATCCTGGCGTCCAGTCCGTTCGGGGTGATCGCCGCATTGACCTGGTTCAGCGTGTCGGACGCCCTTCTCATCGCTCTGAAGTTGTATTCGACGGCCTGGTCGAGCCGTTCGTCCCTGATATTGACCCGCGTCTCGTCGAACCGCTCGCTGGAGACAGCCAACGGGGCACCGTTCACGGCCCCGGCCGGCTCCGAGATGGCGTCAGCGCGCGTGGCGAGGTCCTTGACATCGCGTGCGCCGTCCGCCGCCTCCAGCAAAGCGTCGCCGGCGCGGGCCATATGGGGGAGATTGATCTCGCCGTTGAATCTGGTTTGGGTGGCCCACGGATCCTGGCCGCCAGCCCTCGCCACTATTTCTTCTCTCGTGAAATCGAATCCAGGGTTCGCCATGACTCATCCGTTGTGGTTCCAGGCCAGACCGTCGGCGACGCTCTGGTCCGCCGGTACCCGTATGGACGCCGCGCCGAGTGCCTGACCGGCGGCGGCGTCCATCTGCTCGCCGGTGTCGGCGACCTGGGTGTCCGCGGCGGCCATGTTCTGCCTGCCCTCCGCCGCGCGGGCCGCGCCGCGGGCCTGGGTGTCGCGCGTCTCGGTGAGGGCGCTGACGAAGGCGTCGGCCCCGCCGTAGCTGGCGGCGTCGACCTGCACCTGGTTGAGGAGCTGCCGGGTGGTCTCCGCCGCGTCGGCGGTGTCGGTGTTGGCGCGGGCCGCTTCCCGGAAGCCCTCGGGGAGGTACCAGAGGCCGTCTGCGGACATGTCGTTCTCCCTTCTGCTCTGCTAGTCGCCGAGCACGCCCTGCGCGGCGCCCGGGCGCGGGGCCCAGACGTCGGGGTCCTCGGTCAGGTCGGTGAGCCGCCGGTTCTGGTGGCCCTGGGCGCCGCGGCCCTGGGCGCCGCGGGTGGCGCCGCCGGCCGCGCCGCCCGCCATGGCGGGCGGGGGCATGAACGGGCGGCCGCCCTGGGCCGCTTCGCGCATGGCCAGTTGGGTCGC
This sequence comes from Streptomyces mayteni, assembly GCF_054783955.1. Taxonomy (NCBI): domain Bacteria; kingdom Bacillati; phylum Actinomycetota; class Actinomycetes; order Kitasatosporales; family Streptomycetaceae; genus Streptomyces; species Streptomyces mayteni. Next base: position 12,002 of record NZ_BAAGPR010000075.1, read on the forward strand.
GACGTGCGCCCGCTGGTTCATGTTGGTCATGGCCTGGCCCACCAGCTGCCCGCCGAGCCCGCCGGCGCCGGCGATGCTCGGCGGCAGCACGCCGCCGTAGAGGCCGGCGAGACCGCCGGAGCCCACGCTCCCCGCCCCGCCGCCGACCATGGCCAGGCCGGCGGGGGATGCGATGCCGCCGGCGCCGCCGCCCAGGCCCGAGAGCCGGGCCGCGTACTCCGTGACGTCACCGAACGGCTTGCCGGTGACCGGGTCGATCCACCGGCCGGCGGCCGAGTCGAACTCCCGCCCGGTGGCCGGGTCGACCAGGTAGCCGGTGCTGGGGTCGCGCGTCCAGCCGGCGAAGTCGCCCCGCTCGGGGCCGAGCACGCTGGACGCCGGGTACTCCCCGGCACCGACCGCGGCGCCGTTGGGCGCCTGCTGGTCCGCGGCGGCGGCCGAGGCCTCGGCCGCCGCCGCGGATCCCCCCGTACCCGAGGCGGCGGCGCCAGCCGCCGCCGCCCCGGAGGGGCCCGTCGCCGCGGAGGCCGTTGGTGCGGCGACGGGAGCACTGGGGCCGCCGGCGGTGGGGGCCGGCGGCGCCTCGCCCGCGACGACGTTGGCGTACTCCTGGTCCAGCGCCGTGAGCACCGCCTGCGCCCGCGCGTTGAGGGCGTCGATCTGGCCCTCCATCGCCTGCTCGGCGTGGGACGACGAGAACATGCCGCGCTGGGCCATGAGTTGCTCGAACTGCGTTTCCAACTGGATGGCTTCCTGCACGGCCCGCGCCGTGTGGTCGCCGGCCCGCTGGAGTTGCGCGGAGACCTGCTGGGCCAGGGCCGCGGTGCTCGACGTGAAGCCGGACATCTCGTCCAGCCGTGCGGAGAGTTCCGGCAGGCCGACGCCCGGCTCCGCGGCCGCTCCCCGTGCCGTGGCGGTGAGCGCGGCGCTCTCCTCCATACCGGCGTTGGCCAGGGTGAACCAGGCCCCGGAGGCCGCCCTGATCTGGTACTCCCGCGCGCTCTTGATCGTCTCGATCGTCTGCCGGAAGGCGGCCGATGCCGCCGCGATGCTCACGACGCCATGCCTTCCGCGAAGTCGAGCCTGGCCCGGGCCTGTTCCTGGCCGGTGACCCGGGCGTCGAAGTCCCCGAGGGCGGACGTCCGCGCCTGTGCCAGCACCCTGGCGGCCTCCTGGTCGGACTGCTCGCCGATCCTGGCCGCCGCTGCGGCGCTGTTGCGGATGTCGTCGACAGTCCGCCCGCCCTCGGTGACCTGCCGGGTCACGCTGGCGATGGCCGCGGTCAGCGCGGCCGCCGCCGCGGCGCCGTTCGGCACCCGGCCGAACATGCCGGCGTCGGCGCCGATACCGCCGGCGCTCTCCATCATCCTGGCGAGCCGGTCGCGCTCGGCCGCCGCCGCCTCGACATCCCGGGTGGCGGCGATGTTCATCCTGACGTGATCCATGACGTCTCCAGCAACCCCCTCGGGCGGTCAGGCCCGGCCGCCCGACGCGGCGCGGACCATCGCCGCGCCGCCCTCGTTGCCGATGTTCTGGACGTTGCGGATCGCCGTGTTCTGCGACGTGACGCTCTCGTCGTAGCCGGCGGCCTCCCGCTGGAAGATCCGGTCGCGCTCCTCCAGGGTGGCGCCGATCTGGGGGTCCACCAGGCCGGCCGCCACGAGGCCCATGATCTGGCGCTGCACGTCCTGCCAGATCCGGGTGTACTCGTCCTGCTGGCCGGCGGTCTGGGACTGGATGCCGTCGAGGTTCCCGTTCCTGAACTCGATCATTCCGTTGAACGACATGGTTTCTCCTCTCGGGTGCCGTGCGGCACGGTCAGATCTGGGCGGCGACGGAGGCGTCGGATGACACGTTGACGGGGACCACCCGGCCCAGCGCGCCGTGCGCCGCGTCGTCGGTCTCCCGGCCGGTGGCGGACGTCGCTCCCAGGTCCTGGGAGAGTCCGTTCAGGGCGTTCGCGAGGGCCTGGCCGGCCCGGCCGAGGTTCTCGTAGGTCTCCACGGCGGTCGCGGTGCCCGCGCCGTTGTAGGCGGCGCCCACCGTGCCGGCGTGCGCGCCGATCCGCGTGGAGACCTGCTCCATGTCGCCGTACGCGCCGGCGACGATGGCCATGACGCGGTCGACCTCTTCGGGTGAGAGCTTGACCTCTTCGTACATCGGTGCCTCTTCCTTCCGTTCCTTCCGCGTGGTGCCGGTCACTTGACCTGCTGAGGGGATGGAAGCAGAGGGCACTCGGCAGGGGTCCCGAACGACTTCGCGCAGCAAGCGGAACGGCCCGCCGGGGGGAAACCGGCGGGCCGTGGGAGGGAGGCGACGGGCTACGCCGTCGCCTCGTAGAACCGCACCCAGTCGACCTCGAACACGGCCGGCCGCAGGCCGCTCTCACCCGTGAAGTTGTCGAGCTGGATGTTGAGATGCCCGGAGGGCATGTCCTGGATGTCGCCGCGCTCGTCGTTCGCGCCGTCCGCGTAGCGGAACCACTCCTCGCCGTCGACGTAGCCGACCAACGCGTCCGGCGTCCACTCGAAGGCGAAGTTGTGCCACTCGGTCATGTCCACGGGACAGAGGTCGGCCCGTTCCTTCTCGTCCGTGGGGCTCTCCGGGTAGTGCATGAACGACGTGAGGCACTGGGCGTCCGGGTTGGAGTACTCCACCCAGTCGTACTCGCCGTTCTCCAGCCGGTTGCCCGCGGTGGGCCAGATCAGGTGCAGCGGGTGGTAGGTGCCGCCGCTGTCACCGGTGTTGCGGGAGCGCGACCTGATCTCCCAGCGGCCGTACTGGGTTTCCATGTCCTGCCTGAGCCACCCCGTGTCGCCGTTCGCCTCGCCGGTCATGGTGAGGATGCCGTCCGCGACGGCGCTGTTCGCGGCGCAGCGGCGGCCGTTCTCGGCATGCCCAGGCCAGCAGCCCTCCGTGCCGCCGAAGTCGCCCGAGGGCACGGCCCACCGCTCGGGGTCGACCGGGCCCGTGTAGTCGAACTCGTCGGAGATCGGGTGCGGGGTGCCCCAGTCGTACCGCTCGGCGGCCTCCGTCTGGTCAGGGTCGGTTTCCCGGTCGCCGTCGTCGTGCGTGACGGTCACGTCGTGGATCTCGACCTCGCCGTAGTTGGACGAGCTGCACGGGGAGGAGTTGCCGCAGTTGGCCTGGGTGTAGGCGCCGGCCTTGAAGTAGTTGGTGGAGTCGCGGTGTTCGAGGGTCGTCTCCAACCGGCCGTTGTAGTAGATCTCGATCTCACCGCCGCTCACCACGTACCTGATCTCGAAGACCGTGCCCAACTCGTACGCGTCGTCGAGCAGGTGGTAGTTGCTGGTGTCGGGGTCGGTGAGCCAGAGCTCCTCGCCCTCCAGGCGCACCGTGGTGACGTCGTCGTCCCCGCCGTGGATCTGGGCGCCGACGACCTCGGGCTTGTCCTCCGGCAGGTGGGTGAACGCCTCCCGGACGGTCATGGTGTGGGTGCCGGACGTCGAGGACCACTCGGTCTCGTCCCCGCCGCCCGGCTCCATCTCCCGCAGCTCGGACCGCGGATAGCTGGAGCCGCCGGTGGTCACGCCGTTGACGGGCGCGCGGAACCGCACCGCGTCGCCCGAGTCGTCGACCGTGAAGTAGGGGTCGTGGGAGTAGCCGTCGAGTTCGGGCTGGAAGATCTCGGTGGGGTCCTCGTCTCCGCCGATCGGCAGCGTCACCTTCCAGTCGCTCAGGTCGAGGACGTCGGAGGGCAGTTCGGCGTCGCCGCCGCCCCCGTCGTCGCCCTCGGAGCCGCTCCAGACCTCGACCTCGGTGAGGCTGTTCCAGTCGCCCTCGCCGCCACCCTCGTAGCCGTGGCCGAGGTAGCGGATCCTGGAGGTCTGGACGGGGTCGAACTCGTACGACTCCAGGGCCGTCGTCCGGCCGCTGCTCCGGCCGTCGTAGACGGTGACCCAGCGGGAGCCGTCCCAGTACTGCAGCTCGAAGACGTTCTGGCGGCTGCCGCCCTGGTAGACGGCGAGCTTGACCTCGCCGACCGTCCTCGTCGCGCCGAGGTCCAACTGCAGCCAGGCGCCGTCGCCCTCGCCCGACCACCGGGTGCCGAGGTCGCCGTCGACGACGTTCGCCGGCTCGTTCTCGTCGCTGGTGCTCGCCGTGACGGCGCTCGCGCCGGGGGTCCACTGCTCGTCGGCGGCCTGCGCCGTCGCCGGCACGCCCAACGCCGCCGTCCCCGCGACGAGGAAGGCGGCCGCAAGCGGCAGTCGCCCGCCCCTCCGGGGCGCGAAGCGGGACAAGCGGGTATGTGTCACAGGTATCGTCCTCCGCGTTCGAGTTCCGGACATGTCCGCGCGACCGTAGCCGGCGGCCTTCGAGAGGGGTGCCGGAGAACGTCTGGCAGGCGGTGCGCGGACGGCCGGAACGGAGGGCGGGAACGGTAACCTTGTGATGACTCACGGAGAGGGGGCGGACCGTGGCGTTGCCGGCACCCAACTCGTCGAGCAAGGTCAACATCCTGCCGAGGGACTTCGGCAGCCTGTCGCGCGGCCTTCCCGCCGCCGTCCGGGCCGGCACGCTGTTCGTCCTCGGCCCCGGCGGCGGCATGAGCGTCGCGCCCGACACCGAGTTCCGGCTGGTCTTCGGCCGCAGCGAGGCCGACGTCCACGTCTGCGTGGGCGCGGACGACCCGCACGTCAGCCGGCAGCACGGGTACATCGCGCGCGAGCGCGACCACTGGGTGCTGCACAACGCGGGCCGGCTGCCGATCCGCGTCCCGCCCTCCCGCCTGGTGCTCTGCGGGGACCGTGCCGAACTCCCCACCGGCTACACGCCGTTGTTCATCCGCGGCCCGCGCCAGGAGCACCTGCTCGAAGTGCGGATCGCCGGCCCGGTGCCGTCGGCGCCGCCGGCCGTGGAACACGAGGCCGAGACCCGCGGGCCCAGGCTCTGGCCGCTGAGCCCGGTCGAGAAGCTGGTGATCGTCTGCCTCGGCCAGCGCTACCTGCGCAACGAGCCCTATCCGCAGCCGCTCACCTGGGCCCAGGTGGCCGCCGAACTCGGCGAACTGCGCCCGGACGAGCGGTGGAGCGAGCGGCGCGCCGCGCACATCGTGACGAACGTCCGCAAGCGGCTGAGCGGTGCGGTGCCGGGGCTCCTGGAGGAGGAGGTCCCACCGCCGGTCGGCAACACCCTGAACCACAACCTGATCATGGAGTTGCTGGTGAGCACGACGATCCTCAGGGCCGATCTGGCCCTCATGGACGACGGGGACATCGACGTCTGACCCCGCTACGGTGGCGGCATGGCCGACCACATCACGGTTCTGACGACGACGGACAGCAGGGAAGCGGCCGAGGAGTTGGCGCGCTCGGCGGTGGAGGCGCGGCTGGCGGCCTGTGCGCAGGTGGACGGGCCGATCACCAGCGTGTACCGGTGGGAGGGCGCGGTGCGGACCGACCAGGAGTGGCGCGTGCTGTACAAGCTGCCGGCGGCCGGGTACGCGGAGTTGGAGGCGCACCTCAGGGCCGTCCACACCTACGACACCCCGGAGATTGTCGCCGCCGACATCGTCCACGGCAGCGCGGCGTATCTGGCCTGGATCGACCAGGAGACCGCGGTGCGTTGACCGCCGTGGGCGGAGGCGCGCGCCGGGCGGCGGGCGGGAGCAAGTAAGGTGCGCCGGGTGAATGATGCTCGCGTCCCGGCCACGTTCCGTCTCGTCGTCACGGGGGGAGGAACCGGCGGTCACACGTATCCCGCACTCACCGCGATCCGCACGCTGCAGGCCAGGTTGGCGGCCCATGGCGGCGCACTCGACGTCCTGTGGATCGGCACCCCGGAGGGTCTTGAGGCGAAGGTCGCGCCGGCCGCCGGCATCGCCTTCGCGACGGTCGCGACGGGCAAGATCCGGCGGTCCTCGAACCCGCTGAAGATGCTCGGCCCGGCGAACGTCCGCGACATGGCGCGGGTGCCGCTCGGCGTCGTCCAGGCCAGGAAGCTGATCACCGGGTTCCGGCCGGACGTGGTGCTCGCGACCGGCGGCTACGTGGCCGTCCCGGCCGGGCTCGCCGCCCGGATGGCGAAGCGTCCGCTGGTGCTGCACGAGCAGACCGTCCGGCTCGGTCTCGCGAACCGCCGGCTGGCGAGCTCGGCGGCCCGGATCGCGCTCTCCTCCGACTCCTCGCTGCCGCTCCTGCCCGAGGAGCTGCGGTCCGCCGCCGTCGTGACCGGGAACCCGGTGCGGCCCGAGGTCCTGACGGGGCACCCGGACAAGGCGATCGCGGCGCTCGGGCTGCCCGGCTTCGACCGGCGGCTGCCGACGCTCTACGTCACCGGCGGCGCCCAGGGCGCGCAGCAGATCAACGGCCTGATCAGGGACGCCCTTCCGTGGCTCCTCGAGCGCGCCAACCTCGTCCACCAGTGCGGGCCGGCGAACGTCGAGGCGCTGCGGTCGGCCGCCGCCTCGCTGCCGCCGCACCTCGCGGGCCGCTACCACCTGACGGGGTTCGTCGGCTCCGAGCTTCCCGACGTGCTGGCGCTCGCCGACGTCGTGATCTCCCGCAGCGGCGCGGGCACCCTCGCGGAGCTGACCGCGCTCGGCAAGCCCGCGGTCTTCGTGCCGCTGGCGTCCTCGGCGGGCAACGAGCAGGCGCACAACGCGCGGCATCTCCAGGAGGCCGGCGCGGCGGTCGCCCTGGAGGGCGAGGTCACCGCCGACCACCTGCGGGAGGCGGTCGGCCCGCTGCTCGTCGACCCGGCGCGCCGGCAGGCGATGGCCGCGGCGGCTCGGGCGCACGGACGCCCGGACGCGGCGGAACGGCTCGTGGACGTGCTCCTGTCCGTCGCCGCCGGGTAGCCCCCGCCCTGGCGGTCAGCCCGCCAGGGCCCGGTCGATCACGACCGTGTCGGCCGTCTGCCAGAGACTGGTGAGGCGGCCGTCACGGACCGTCCAGACGTGGGCGAAGCGCGCGTCCGTCGTGTGGCCCGCTTTGGTGAGGCTGTGGTAGTGGCCGAGGACGAAGACGCGGTCGGCGGCCTCGAAGAACTCGTCGCCGACCGGCTGGAAGTACTCGAACAGCGGGCGGAGCGAGCCGAAGAAGTCGCGGGAGACGCTCTCCGCCCCGTGATAGACCCCGCCGCTGGGGAAGCCGGGGGTGACGTCCCAGCTGATGTCCCGGGACATCAGCTCCCGGGCGACGGCCGGGTCGCCCTTGGAGTCGTACAGCCTGCGGACGACGGCGACGTTCGGGGAATCGGCGGGCATGGACAGCTCCTCGACGGTCCGGGGGCACTCACGACACCGCCCCGGGTACCTGCCGCGCCGCGATCGAAACCCCCTCCCGCCCGGGAAGAGCCTCGGAAGGGCCTCAGGCGGCGGGGAAGGGGACGCCGGTCAGCTCGGCCAGTGTGTCGAGCAGCCGGTCCTGGAACGCCGTGTCCCGGACGGCCGGGTGCGGCTCCCGGCGGCGGCGGTGGTACCAGTAGCCGCCGCCCTCGGCCGCCTCGGCGTCGTCGGAGACGGCGAGCCAGCACTGGGTGACGTGCCCCTCCGTCAGGTCGTCCGGCGCGCCCGGGCCGCCCATCCTGGTGGGGACCCAGCCCGGGTCGACGGCGCTGCTCGCCACGCCGGGCCAGCGCCGCGCCACCGCGGCGGCGAGCGCCGTGACGTACAGCTTGCTGTCGCTGTACGCCTGGCCCGAGCGCCACGGGCGCGCCGTCCAGTCGACGTCCCGCAGCGAGGCGTCGCCGCCCTCGTGCGCCCCGCTGCTGAGGTAGACGAGCCGCCCAGGGCGCCGGATCAGGGCGGTGAGCCGGTAGGGCGCGAGGGTGTTCACGGCGAGGACGCGCGCGTGGCCGTCCGGCGTGGCGACGCGGCGCGGCTCCAGGTAGACGCCGGCGTTGTGGATCACGGCGTCCTGCCGGCCCAGGCGGTTGACCTGCTCCGCGACGGCGCCCGTCTCGTCGGGGTCCGCCAGGTCGCCGACCACGACCTCGGCGTCCCGGCCGAGCGACTCCGCCAGCTCCGCCGCCCGCCGCTCGTCGCGGGCGTGGAGGGTCACCTGGTGGCCCTCGTCGAGCAGTTGCCGGGTGGCCCCGAGGCCGAGGCCGGTCGTGGAGCCGGTGACGAAGACACGTGCCATGGTGTGCGTCCTCCCGAGGAGTCGGGTTCAGCGGAGTCGGGTTCAGCGGAGCCGGGTCAGTCGTCGATGGTCAGCGGGAACACCGCGGGGCTCACCTCGTCGGGGTCGGGGCCGCCCCGGACGCCGGTGTCCAGGGCGTCGAGCGCCGCGATCTCCTCGGCGGTCAGCGCGAAGTCGAAGACGTCGAAATTCTCCCTGATCCGGTGGGCGTGCACGGACTTGGGGATGGCCGAGAGGCCGTGGTCCAGGTGCCAGCGCAGCAGGATCTGCGCCGGGGTCCTGCCGTAGGCGTCGGCCAGGCCGCGCACCGTGGGGTGTTCGAGCGGGTTCCTCGCGGCGGTGGGGTCGTCGGCCTGGTAGACGTTCACCCCGCCGAGCGGCGACCAGGACTGGGTGATGATGCCGTGCTCGGCGTCGGCCTCGCGCACCGCCCGCTGGGTGAAGAACGGGTGCAGCTCGACCTGGTTGACCGCCGGCACGACCTCGGTGCGTTCGAGGAGGTGCGCGAGGTGGTCGGGGTTGTGGTTGCACACGCCGATCGCCCGCACCCGGCCGTCCGCGAACAGCCGCTCGGCGGCGCGGTAGGCGGCCATGGTCGCCTCCATATCGGCGGGTACCGGCCAGTGCAGGAGGTAGAGGTCCAGGTAGTCGAGGCCCAGCTTCCGCAGGCTGGCGTCGAAGGCGCGCAGCGCTTGGTCGTAGCCGTAGTCGCTCATCCACAGCTTGGTGGTCACGAAGATCTCCGACCGGTCGACGCCGGACCTGACGATGCCCTCGCCTACCTGCCGCTCGTTGAAGTAGGCCGCCGCGGTGTCGATGAGTCGATAACCGGTCTCCAGCGCGATCCGCACGGCGTCGACCGTGTCCTCGGGTGCGCTCTGGTAGACGCCGAGGCCGAGGGCGGGCATCTCGACGCCGTTGGGGAGGGTGAGGGACGGATTGGTGCTGGTCACGGTCATGCGGGCGGGCCTCCTCGGCCTGGGGTGGCGTGTTCGATCGGTCACCCAGTGTGCCCGTCGGCCGGATCCGGGGCCTGGACGCCTCGCCGCGCGGGAGGGGCGGCGCGGGGCCGCGACGATCCGCTACGCGGCGTACCGCGGCCTCGCCGCCGACGCGGTCAGCGGCGACCGACCCGACCCGGTCGCTTCCATGCCCCTGTCTGGTACGGGTTTCCCGGCCGGGTGCCCCTGCGGGGGTGGCAACCCTGGCCGGCCTCGGCCTGATGTCGTACCGGCCGCCGCGGGTGCCGGCGGCGTGCGTGGGCACCTCGCGGAGCGACTGGCCTTGTGCCAGGCGGCGAGCCAGGCCGCCTGTTTCGGCACCGGCACCTCGCAGGCCCGCAGGTAGGCGAGCAGCTGCTGTTCGGTGCCGGGAACCGTCTCCCCGCGCACGATCCGGTGCGCGGTGCTGTGCGGCAGCGCGCCGAATCCGCCCGCGCGCCGTTCCATCGTCCGCAGCGAGGGCCGGCCGGCCGCGACGTGCAGGTCCCGGAGGGCGCCGCTCAGGTCGCCGGCGTCGCGCACGAAGTGCGGGCGGGGCACCGCCGCGGCGCCCGGCGGGGTGTGGACGGCGCGCCTGGCCCGGCGCCAGAGCCGCTCGCCCTGCCGCAACACGCGCCGCCGGTGCCGCCAGTTCCGGGCGGTGCAGGCCGTGAGGTACTCGGCGACCACCGCGCGCTTGGGCAGGGTGCGGCCGGAGGCGGCGCGTTTCAGGGTCGCCTCGGACACCCGTGCGTGGGCGGCGAGTTCCTGGTAGGTGGCCCCGGCCAGCCGGCGCTGCTCGCGCAGGAACGCGGCGAGTGCGGCGAGGCGGGGCACGGCCTGGTCGACGGGAAGTTCGGGGCGCCCCACGCCGGCCTCATCGGCCCGGCGTGAGGGCGGCGCTGACGATGCGGCGCAGCGCGCCGCCGGCCGCGGCCCGGGGCCGGCCGTAGCCGGCGGTCAGCAGCACGCCGGCGCCGATGCCGCCGGCCCCGCTCAGCAGGACGAGCACGTCCTGGACGGCCATGCCCGTGACGGCCAGGGCCGAGGACGCGGCGATGAAGCAGATGATCACGAGGGCGTGGGGCATGCCGAACCGCGGGGGTGGCACGGGGGAGGCGGGTACGGTCGTGTCGGCCATGACGGCTCCTGTTTTCCGGCCGTCCGGTGACCTGGGATCACCAATCACCGGACGGTGCTGCTGGCTCCAAGCGGTGAGGCACTACGGGTGGTTGCCGCCACCGGTCATGTGGTGCCTCGCCCCAGCATCCCAGGCGGGTGGCGGCCAACGGGGCGTCAGCGGGCGTTGGCTCACGGGTGTCCCGGTATCCGGCGGCCGCCGGGCGACGGTGGGCCGTACCGCGCGCCGCGCCGTGCCCGAGCGGTTTCCCCGCGCGGTGCCCCGGCGGGTGGTGGCGCGGGGGCGATTGGTTCAGCCGGCGTCCCAGGTATGGCCGCGTCGCGGGCGTGGGGGTGGTTGCCGGCGACCCGGCGGACGGGCTTCACTGGATGGCAGAACGGGCGTCGCACAGGGGGTGCGGCAGCCTGCCGCTCCTGAGTGCTGCTGGCTCCGACGGAAGCCGTCAGGGGCGCCGGGAGTTCGTGTTGCCGCACGTGCTCCGGGAAGGCCGGTGATCTCGCTGTCTCCACGGCGAGGCATCGGCTTTCTTCATGCCCACCCGGGCGGCCGCCGTGGTACGACGCCCGCCGTTGGCCTGGACGACGGCTTCCCTTCGGGCGGCTCTCCTGTTCTCCCACGAGACTGGCGCCCCTCACCTCAGGTGTGAAAGGGGAACGTGGATGCCCTCGGGATCCTCCGCACGCGCCTGGCGGCGCGGCCTGCCGCTGGCCTCTACCGGGCCTGCTTCTCGACCACCTACGACCGTGACTTCGCCTCCTACGGCGTGTGGCGGGACGGCGAGTTGACGGTCGGCGCGACGCACGCCGAGAAGAGCACCGACGACGTCGGCGTGGACTACCGGCACGACACCGGGGCCTGGCTCACCTTCGCCGACGGCGCCCGGGTGACCGCGCGGACCGGGCTCAGCTTCGTCAGCGTGGAGAGCGCCGCGGAGAACCGGGACAGCGAGGTGGGCCGGGGACGGCACCTTCCGGGTGTTCGCGACCCGGCCGATGGCGCTCGACCCGGGGCGGACGGCTGACGCCGTGGTGCTCCCCGAGGGCACCGATCGCGGGATGATGCACGTCTTCGACGTGGCGACCTCGGCGCCCGCCGGCCGTGCCGGTGGGGGCGCGGCGCGTTTCAGCCGGCGAGCAGGGCATCGAGTTCGGCCGCGAAGAGCTGTGCGGGGTCGATCCCCATCCCGGTGAAGTGGCCGGCGAGTTCGAGGGAGAGCACGCCGTGCATCCGCGTCCAGCCGGCCAGGGCCCGGCGGAGGGCGGGTGGCTCGGCCGGGTGCTCGCCGGCCCACTGCCGGTGGTTCGCCAGATAGGACTCGAAGGAGGCCTCGAACGGCGTGCGCTCCTGGCCGGCTGGCAGCGCGGCGCAGGCGTCGAGCAGGGTGGCCATGATCTGCCTGGCCAACTCGGTGATGTCGTCCGGCGCGTGGTAGCCGGGCACCGGGGTGCCGTAGATGAGCAGGTAGCGCTGCGGGTCCGCCAGGGCCCAGCCGCGGATGGCCTGGGCGAGGTCGGGCACGCCCGCGCCGGATTCGGCGGCCGCGCGGAGCGTGTCGGCGAGGCTGCGGTAGGCGTCCCTGATGAGTTCGGTGATCAGCTCGTCGCGGCTGGCGAAGTAGCGGTAGAGCGCCGGGCCGCTCATGCCCATCCGCTTGGCGATCGCGTTGAGGGAGAGCGCGGACGCGCCCGCCGTGGCGATCTGCTCCCACGCGTGTTCCTTGATCTCGGCCCGCACCTGGGCGCGGTAGCGCTCGCGTGGAGTCCGCCCCTGTCGCGCCTTCTCGTCCGGCTCCGTCGTCTTCGCCATCGGTCCACCTCTCCGTTCAGTTAGAGGCTATCACGATTCCTCTTGACACTCACCTTCGCTGGGTGTTAGAACTTCTCACGAACACGAAAACAGGTAACGAAGCGCGCAGCGCAGTGGAGGAGGTCGTCATGAACGCCGAGGGAGCCAAGGGGAACGAGGGGCTCGTCGAGGTCGTCCTGCCGGGCACGGTGGAGCCCGAGGGGCTGGTGATCCGGCGGGGCGCCATCCCCACCCCTGGCCCCGGGCAGGCCCTGGTCCGGATGGAGGCCACCGGGGTCTCCTTCGCCGAGCAGCAGATGCGCCGCGGCCGCTACTACGACCAGCCACCGTTCCCCTTCGTGCCCGGCTACGACCTGGTCGGCACGGTGGAGGCGGCCGGCGAGGGTGTCGCGCCGGAGCTGGTCGGCACCCGGGTGGCGGCGCTGCTCAAGGTCGGCGGCTGGGCCAGCCACGTCCTGGTCGACGCGGCCGATCTCGTCCCGGTCCCCGACGGCGTCGGCGCCGCCGAGGCGGAGACCCTGGTCGTCAACGGCGTCACCGCCTGGCAGATGCTGCACCGCAGGGCCAGGGTCCGCGCCGGGCAGACGGTCCTGGTGCACGGCGCCAACGGTGGCGTCGGCTCGGTCCTCGTCCAGCTCGCGATCGCCGCCGGCGCCCGGGTGATCGGCACCGCCGCCGCGCGCCACCACACCGTGCTCCGGGAGCGCGGCGTCGTCCCGATCGACTACCGCACCGAGAACGTCGCCGCGCGGGTGCGCGATCTCGCCCCTGGCGGCGTGGCCGCCGTCTTCGACCACGTCGGCGGCCCCGGCATCGTCGACTCCTGGCGCCTCCTCGCCCCCGGCGGCACCCTCGTCTCCTACGGCACCGCCGCCACCAGGGACGACAGCGGATCCAAGCAGCTGCCCGTGCTCAAACTGCTCGGCCGGGTCTGGCTGTGGAACACCCTGCCCAACCGCCGCCGCGCCTACTTCTACAACCTCTGGGCCGGCCGCGCCCTGGCCAAGGGGCGGTTCCGCGCCCGGCTGCGCGCCGACCTCACCGAACTCTTCGCCGCCCACCGGCGCGGCGAGATAACGGCCCCGATCGCCGCCCGACTCCCACTCGCCCAGGCCGCGGACGCACTCCGTCTCGCCGAGTCCGGCACCGTCGCCGGCAAGGTCGTCCTGAACCCCCGGCGCCCCCGCCCCCGCCCCCGCCCCCGCCCCCGCCCCCGAACGAAAGGCCACCGCCACCATGTTCGGCATCCGCCGGTCCACCACGCTCGCCGCCACCCTCGCCTTCGCCGGCCTCCTCGGGCTCGCCGCCGCGCCCGCCCAGGCCGCCCACCACCGCGACGCCCCGGGCACCTGCCGCGGGGAGGGCGTCGACCCCGACGCCGCCATTCGCTACGAGGCCGACACCCTGATCGACGCGCCGCTCGCCACCATCTGGGAGTTCCAGACGGACGTGGCGAACTGGCCGTCCTGGCAGGCGCCCGTCCTCACCAGCGAGCGCCTCGACTCCGGCCGGCTCAGGGCGGGTTCGCAGTTCCGGTGGACCACCCCGGCGCCCGCCACCCCCACCACCCCGGAAACCACCCTGGAGATCACCTCCACCGTCGAACAACTCAGGCGCGGCTCCTGCCTGCTGTGGAGCGGGCCCGCGGTCGGCGAGGGGCTGAGCATCGACGAGGGCGTCCACCTGTGGACCTTCACCGAGGTCGAGGGCGGCGTCCTCGTACACACCGAGGAGACCTGGACCGGCGAGCAGGTCGAGGCCGACGTCGACCTGGCGACCGAGTACCTGGGCAGGGGGCTGGAAGCCTGGTTGACCTATCTGGAGGCGGCCGCCGAGGGTGCCCGGGCCTGCGGAGACTGACGGGGCCGGAGGCCGGTGGCCGCCGGCGGCCCTGGCGGGGGATCGGGGAGGAAGGTTCACCAACTTCATTAGTTATTCCTAGTTTTGCGCAGGTATAGTCGCATGTGTGGAGTTGTTGCGCGTGTCCAGGGCGGCGAAGTGTCTCGGGATACACCCGATGACGCTTCGTCAGTGGGCGTTGGACGGAAAAATCCCGTTCACGTGGGGCGGCCGTGAGCGGCGGTTCTCCTCGGTGGACGTGGAGAACATGAAGCGCGGCTGTGACTCCTCAACTTCCCGTCCGCGCATGGAGTTGCTGTATGTGCGCGTCTCGGGCTCGTCGGGTCAGGAGTTCTCTTTGGAGGCGCGGGAGGCCGAACTGCGGGCCACCTCTACAGGGGAGATCGTCAAGGTCGTGAAGGATCGTGGTTCGGGTCTGAAGGAGAACCGGCCGGGTCTGAACCGGGTGTTGGCGATGGTGTCGGACGGCTCGGTGACTGTCGTGCGTGTCACACATGAGGATCGGCTGGCCCGGTTCGGGGTGGGCTGGCTGAAGCGGCTGTTGGCTGTGTACGGGGTCACCGTTGAGGTCCTGCGTCCGAAGAAGCTCGGCGGCCGGGATGAACTCCTCGAAGACTTCGTCTCCCTGGTGACGGCGTTCGCGGGCCGTCTGTACGGGATGCGTAGCGCGGAGAACCGTAAGCGACTGCTGGCCGAGTCTGGGCAGTGCGGCGACCAGGGCCGTGTCGGGTGAGCCGGAAGCTGCCTCTCGCTGACGGTGAGACCTCCCGTACCGCCTGCGCCCGCGCCCTCATCCGCTCGGGCGTGGACGAGAAGACCGGCGAACTCCTCACCGCTGCTGCTGTGACGGAGCGTTTGGGCTGGTGTGTCGGCCTGGTGGCCCAGATGACCGGCGCGCTTCTGGCCGAGCACTGGAACACCACCGACGTCGACGTCCTTGCGGCCGGGCAGGATGCGGGCGGGAGGAAGCTGCCGTCGAATGCGTGGATGGCGCTGCGGCGTCTGGGCTGGACCACCGCACCCGACAAGGACGTGAAGGTCAATGACCGGATCGTCCGCATGGCCCAGGAGCAGGCCGGGCGCGCTTTGCGCTCGGTGAAGTGGCGGGCCGACGTGGTGGGCGGTGTGCTGGCCGCTTGGCCTGCCGACCCGAAGAAGCGCACCCCCGGGGAGTGGGACCACGTGCGGGCCGCGATCCCGGGAGGTGAGTACCTGCCGTCCAGCATCATCCGTTCCCGCACCCGCCAGATCACTGCCTTTGAGCGTGAGCACGGGCGTCTGGCGGCCGACGTGTTCGAACTGGAGCCCACCTCGCGTGTGCCACGCGTGTTGCCGCTCGCCGCGTGCGACGGGCAGCAGGCCACCATCGAACGCTCCGCGACCGAGCCGGCGAAAGCTCTCCTGCGGCTGCAACTCCCCACCCGGGCCGACCCGCGGACGTACGCGGACTGGACGTGGGTTCAGTGCCCGATCGCGCTGCCGCCCACGGTCCCGGGACGCGCGGTGATCCACCTGCCGACGCTGCGCGTCGCGGGCGGCCACGTACGCGCCGACCTCGCCTACACCCACCCCGTCCCCAAGACCCGGCGCACTGGGCACACGGTCGCGCTCGGCGTGGACTGGGGACTGAACACCCTTCTCAGCGCGGGCGCGGCCCGACTCCACGACGACGGACGTATCACCGCCCTCGGCTCCGGCGCCCAG
Organism: Streptomyces mayteni; assembly: GCF_054783955.1. Lineage (NCBI taxonomy): Bacteria > Bacillati > Actinomycetota > Actinomycetes > Kitasatosporales > Streptomycetaceae > Streptomyces > Streptomyces mayteni. The sequence goes on from NZ_BAAGPR010000075.1 coordinate 27,598, forward strand.
TTCCGGGCCGCCGGGGTGCTGGCCAAGCAGTACAGGCTGCGCCGCAACTTTGAGCGTCTCCACGCTAGAACCGACCACTACACGCGGCTCGCCGATCCCGCCCTGGACGGCAAGAACGCTGTGCTGGAGGAGGAGATCCGGCGCGTCTCGCGGCGCCGGTCCAACCTCAACGACGCGTTGGCGTGGGTTGCTGCCCGCTGGAGTGTCGATCAGGCCGTCGCGGTCGGGGCCGCGGTCATCTATCTGGAAGACCTTCGGTCGATGGAAGCCGGGGGCATGGGCCGCACCCAGAACACGCGCATGTCCCAGACCGTGCGCGGTCAGATCGCCGACCGTATGCGGCACCTGGCAGCCGAGGTTGGCATCGCGGTCGTGACGGTGCCGCCGAGGAATACCTCGAAGCACTGCCCGCACTGCCTCACATCGCTCAGACACCGCAAGGCACCCGACCGGCCCACCGTGTCGGGCTGGAAGTGGGCCATCTGCCCCAGCCGTGACTGCGGCTGGCAGGGCGACCGGGATCAGGGCGCCTGGCGGCGGATCGCTGCACGCGGCCTCGCCCACCAGACCAAGACCGTCGCAGACCGCGCCAGCGGCACCATGATGATCCGCACGGTGGTGGACACGATGGAGGCCAAGGCCGTCATCACGGCCACCGAGAAGACCAGCCGGACGGACCGGTCGAAGACCGGCCCGACCCGGCGAACCAACCGCCTCACGCCCAGGCGACGTGAGGTTCCCTCCCCGGCACGGCCTTCGGACCGCGCCGGCCAGCGTCCGGAGGGACACGCACCAACGGACCGGCAACGGTTGCCCCGCGCAGCCCACCGGCACCAGGGCGTGACCACGATCAGCACACCCACCACCAGCCGACACCGGCCACGCGGAGCAGCACTCGGCGCGGGATTCCATCTCCACGCTCACGCCGCCCCACCACGGTGGGCAGAACCCATGGCAGACCCTACGGTTCACATAGGTTCGCTCAGCTGATCAGAGACGCTATGCTCCCTCCCGATGAAGACTCACTCTCACATCAGTTGGGAGGCCCCGTCCGCGCAAGGTGAGTGCTGATGCTCACTCAGATCGCGAACGAGGATTCCTTCCGTCTCTCCCTCTGGCAGCGCGTGCGCGAGTTCGCCGTGCCGCCCTCCATGATCGAGACCGCGACCGCCCGTCGCCGCGTCGGGGACTGGGCGGGGGCCTGCGCCGCCGCCCGCGTCGACGTCGACCTCAACCTCCGCTCGGTGGCCCGCGCCCACGGCGGTGAGGTGGCCGCCGGGCTCCGGGCCGATCTCCGCCACCTGACCCCCGACCTGCTGCGCTGGCACCTACCGCGGATCGCCCCCGACGGCCTGCTCCGCCCGGGGCTGACCATCGCGCTCGCGCGGTACGACCCCGAACGCGCCGAAGGCCGGCGCCCGTTGTACCTGGTGGTCCGCACGCCCCCGGCCTGGGCGAGCGCGGGTCAGCGGTTCAGCCTCGCCCTGTGGCACGGTTCCCGCGCCGGGGCCGCCGCCCGGCACCATCCACATCCGCACCCCAACCGGCGGTTCCGGCTCGACCTGCACCGCCACCTCTGGGACGCCCGGCGCACCGGCGAACTGCGGGCCAGATCAGGGAACGACGGCGACGACGATGTCGGCAGGTGGGCCGCCGAGGCGCGGATCCTGCTCGCCGCCGAGAGGCGGCGCGTAGGCCCGGTCCTGGTGCGTCCCGGCAGCCGGCGACTGGTCCTCGACGTCACGACCGACGGGGCCCGGATCACGATGGCGCCCAAGGCGACCACGATGCCGGTGCTGCCCGACGCGGCGACCTGGGTGCCGCCCGACGTGGCGCTGCTCCGCGCCGGGGCGATCGACGCCGACCGACTGCATCCGCTGGTCGCCGCCGCGCTGGCACCCGACCACCGGCCGCCCGACGCGGCCGGGGTCGGTGAAGGGGCGGGCCGGCCGCGCCCGGTGGAGTGCCGGGGCGAACAGCACCGCATCGGCGTGGTCGACGGCGTGCTGGTCGCGCTGGACCACGACCCGGCCGAGATCCGGCGCGAGGAGTTGCTCGCCGCGCTGACCGGCACGCCGCTGCCCTGCCTGCGGGCGATCGACGAGGCACACCGCCGCCCGGCGGGCCTCGCCGAGGTCCGCGCCCGGCTCGACCACGGCGACACCGCCGGCGCGCTGTCCGTCGTCGAGAACCTGCTCGGCGCCGACGCGACGCTGCGCGACGGCGACCTGCGGGACGAACTGGCGGCGGCTGCCCAACGCCGTATCGACCACGGCATGTTCCGGGCCGGCCTGGCCGAGCCCGGAACCCGCCGCTTCCCCCCGCGCCCGTCCCGCCCCGGCGACCACCGCTCGCGCCCACGGCACACCATCACCCGCTGACCGACTCTCTTCCTCCACCGACCCACCCAGGTGATCAACCATGCCCAGAAACGCCCAACTCGACGTTGCCCACGAGCTGTTGACCCTGCTCCGCGACACCACCACCGAACCGCGCCCCGACACCCAGCTCGAAGCCCTGACCCTGGCCGTCTCCGCCGACCTGCCCGTGCTGCTGTGGGGCGAGCCCGGCATCGGCAAGACCGCCGCCATCGGCCAACTCGCCACCACCCTCGACCTGCCGCTCACCACCGTCATCGCCAGCGTCCACGAGCCCTCCGACTTCGCCGGCCTGCCGATCGTCGGCGACGACCCGGCCGAGCAGGGCGTCCCGATGGCCCCGCCGGACTGGGCCGTGCGCCTGGTCAGGGCAGGCCGGGGGCTGCTCTTCCTCGACGAACTCTCCACCGCACCGCCGGCCGTGCAGGCCGCGCTGCTCCGCCTCGTCCTGGAGCGGCGGGTCGGCGCGCTGCGGCTGCCGCCCGGCGTCCGGATCGTGGCCGCCGCCAACCCCCGCGGGTCGGCGGCGGACGGCTGGGAGCTGAGCCCGCCGCTCGCCAACCGGTTCGTCCACCTCCAGTGGGCCCACGACCACGAGGTCGTGGTCCGCGGCCTCGGCGGCACCTGGCCGCTGGCCACCCTGCCCAGGCTCGCCCCCGAACGGCTGCCGGAGGCCGTGGACTTCGCCCGTCGCGCCGTCTGCGGGCTGCTCACCGGGCGTCCAGGGCTCGTCCACCGGCTGCCCGACAACGAGACCAGGCGCGGCGGCGCCTGGCCATCCCCGCGCAGCTGGGAGATGGCGCTGCGCCTGGTCGCCTTCGCGACCGCCGCCGGCGCGTCGAGGGACGTGCTCTCCCTGCTGGTGCGGGGCACGGTGGGCGACGGCCCCGGGCTCGAACTCCTCGCCTACCTGGACCGGATGGACCTCCCCGACCCCGAGACCCTGCTCGCCGATCCGGCAGGCGCCGTGCTGCCCGAGCGGGGCGACCTGCGGCAGGCCGCGCTCGACGGCGTCGTCGCCGCGGTCCGCGCCCGCCCCGACCGGGCCCGCTGGGACGCCGCCTGGGCGCTGCTGGTCAGGGCGGTGGAGACCGGCGCTCCCGACCTGGTGGTCGTCCCCGCGACCACCCTGGCCACGCTGCGCCGGGAGGACTGGGACGTGCCGGCGACGATCGAGCGGCTGGCCGGCGTGGTGTCGCTGTCCCGGCGGGCGGACCGGATCGTGGCCGCGGGGAAGGGCGGACGATGAGCGCCGGCCCGTCCGGCACGCTGGACGTCGAGAAGCTGTTCGCCGCCCGGCTGCACGCCGCCAGGGCCCGGCCCTACCTGGCGACGGCGCTGTTCGCCCTCCACCCCGTGGAGTCGCGGCGGGTGCCGACCATGGCCGTCGACCGGCACTGGCGGTGCTACGTCTCGCCGGCCTTCGTCGCCCGGACCCCGGTGGACGAGCTGGCCGGCGTGTGGGTGCACGAGGTCTCGCACCTGCTCCGCGACCACCACGGGCGCGGCGACCGGGTCGCGCGGGAGCGCGGGCTCACCGGGCGCGGCGAACGGCTGCGGACGAACATCGCCGCCGACCTCGAGATCAACGACGACGTGTACGGGGACGGACTGCCCTGGCCCAAGGACGCCGTCTACCCCAAGCAGTTGGGGCTGCCCGAGGGCAAGCTCATGGAGGAGTACCTGCGCCGTTTCCAACTCAGGGGGCTCGGGGCGCACCTGCTCTGGCTCGACTGCGGCAGCGGCGCGGACGGCCTGGAACGGCAGTGGGACCTGGGGCCCGACGGCGCGCACGGCCTCAGCGACCAGGAGCGGGACGCGGTGCGGTTCCGGGTCGCGCAGGGCATCAACGGCGCCCCGGGCGACGCGCCGCTCGGCTGGCGGCGGTGGGCCGAGGAGGCGTTCCATCCGCCGCAGCCCTGGCGGGAGTTGCTGGGGGCGGCGATCCGCGCGGCGGCCGCCGGCGGTGGCGCGGGCGGGGACTACACCTACGGCCGGCCGGCGCGCCGTTCGACCGCCCTGCCGGGCGTCGTCCTGCCCAGCCTGCGGCGCACGCCACCCCGGGTCTCGGTGATCATCGACACCTCGGGTTCGGTCAGCGACGCCGAGTTGGGTAGCGCGCTGCTCGAGGTGGCCGCGATCTCCCGGGCCCTGGGCGGCCGTCGCGACCTGGTCTCGGTGCTGTCGTGCGACGCGGCGGCCGACGTCGCGTACTCGCTGTGCCGGGCCGAGGGGATACCGCTGCTCGGCGGTGGCGGCACCGACCTGCGGGCCGGCTTCGGCCGGGCGCTCGGCACCCGGCCCGCGCCGGACGTCGTCGTGGCGCTGACGGACGGGCAGACGCCGTGGCCCGACGCGGCGCCGCCGTGCCGGACGGTGGTGGGGCTGTTCGACCGGCGGGCGTTCCGGTCGTGGCGCGGGCACGATCCCGCGTGCGCGCCCCCCGGGTGGGCGCGCACGGTGGTCATCGGCTGAGCCGGCGTCCCCTCAGCTGACGTTCAGGTTGGAGCTTCCGCTGCTCTGGTATCCCTCGGTGGCGAGGATCATGTAGTAGTTGAAGCTGCCGAGGGCCATCCCGGAGCGGGACCAGGCGTCGAAGTGGTTGCCGGTGGTGATGGAGCCGCCCACCCGCTTCGACTGCCGGACGCTCCAGAACTGGGGGAACGTCCTGGTGCCCTCGACGGACGGGGCGTTGTACCGCATCGTCTGGTAGATGTCGTACGTGCCGCCGTCGCTGTTGACCGTGCCCCGGTGGGTGCCGGTCGGCCGGTAGGTGCCCCAGCTGTCGACGACGTAGTACTCGACGAGCGGGTTGGACGTCCACCCGTAGAGGCACAGGTAGCCGTTGCCCGAGGGGCTGAAGCTGCCCGAGTAGTTCACGGTGCGGCGGCTGCCGTTGTTCCAGCCCTTGCCGCAGACGAAGTTGCCGGTGTTGCGCCAGGACGTGCTGTAGTTGCCGCCGTTGCCCAGGGTCATGGAGACGGTGCCCTGGGCGTCGGTCCAGAAGGAGTAGTAGTAGCCGTTGTGGTTCCCGGTCTGGTTCGTGGTGATGGTCTGGGCGTGAGCGACGCCAGGCAGCATCACCACGGACGTGCCCAGTGCCAGGGCGCCGGCGCGGCCGACGAAGCGTCGGCGGCTGATCGGCTGGGCGGGGACGTCGTCCTTGGACATGCATCCTCCTCGTCGAGGGCTGGCGGGGGCCAGGCGGTGACGTGATGTGGGGGCGACACGGCGCGGCTCGGCCGGTCGTCGAGCGGCCGACGACCGGGTCGTGTCGATGCCATGACAATGTGGTCCGGCTCTGACGCGCTGTCAACTACTTCCGCAAGGATTACGGAAATCCCGTACCGGTGGCGGATGCCGGCAGCCGGCATCTGACCTGTTCACAGGATTGTGCGGGATGGCTCACCCGTCGAAGGCGTCGAATCGGCAACCAGCGTCAGGGTGGCAGCTCCGAAAATTATCGGAGATCTTCCGGATTAAACTTGGCCTGATCGGCCGCCTCCCGGCCGATCGCGCGCCGATACAGCCGCTCCTGTCGCCGGCCGCAGTCCTCGCACAGGTACAGCGGCACCGGCCCCAGCGGGCCGACCAACTCGCCGGCGTGCCGCACGCGTCGCGTCCCCTCACCGCACGACCAGCACTGGAGACTGGCGCGCAGCCCCACCAGCAGCCGCCACGTCACTTCGGGCGGCCAGTCGTCCACGCCCGGGGTCATTCGTGCAGCTCCTCGCACTGGGCGTGGCGCCCGAGGCGGCCGTGCGCGATGGCTGCGGCAACCGCCTCGCACACCACCGCGCTGTCCGTCGCCTCCACCAGGCGAGGCCCCCATGGCATGAGCCACCGCCGGCCGTCCACCGTCCGTCGCCGCACCTGCCGCGTGACCGTTGGCGCCGGCAGGCGACTCTGCCCCCGCCCCACACAGACCGTGCCCCGAAGCGGCGGCCAACTCGCCGCCGCGCCTTCATCGAGCTGCACCATCGTGGCTTGTATCTCGATAACGCCGACGAGGTTGGCAGGTATACGTTGACTTTCGCCTATCTCAGAGCCCAGGCTCTTGACGCCGCGAGCACTCGACGCGAATTCATCAAGGCCCGACAGGAGTACACCAGATGACCGAGCGCCCGCTCACCCGTGCCGCCCTCGATGCGGCGGGGTGGGTCAAGTCCAGCCGCAGCGGCCCCAATGGAAACGAGTGCGTAGAGGTCGCCCAGTGCCAAGGATGGACCGGCATACGTGACTCGAAGGAGCCGAAAGGCCCGGTTCTCACGGCTCCCGCTGGGGCGTTCGCCGCGCTCCTTGCCCACCTCGTCGCCGACTGACGAACTGACCAACCGGACGCGGCGAGTGTGACGTCAGGGCCGCCGCAAGGGCTGGATCGCGGGCCTGACGTCACACTCGCCGAGTGACGGTGACCGGCGGCTACCTCGCCGTCGTCGTGAAGTCGCCGAGGGCGACCGGGGCGATGGCCACCGAGTCGATGTTCGGCGCCCAGGCGCCCGGTTCGTCGTTGCCGAAGGTGAGGGCGCCGTCCGCGGTGGACAGCGTCACGCTCATCGAGCGCTCCCAGAAGCTGTCCCAGTGGTGGTTGTTGCGGAAGTGGGTCCCGGCCGCGTACCCGTCGGCGCCCGCTTCGGAGATCTGTAGCAGCCGGTCCACGACCTGCGGGTTGTAGTCGTGGTCGCCCACCAATTCGGCGTTGGCGTACCGCACCACCACGGTGTAGCGGCCCGGCTCGTCGAAGCCCGCCCGGCGTTCGATCTCCAGAGTGTTGTCGGGTTCGTCGCCGAGCCAGCCGACGAACGCGCCCCCTGAGGCGTTGGTGCCGGAGCTGCCGGGCAGCGTGGTGACCGATGCCCGGCCGTGCAGGGTGGCGTCCTCGGCCTCGACCGTGACCACCGCCTCGTCCGCGGCCCGGTTCCGCGCGGTGGTGACGGCGGCGATCGAGACGCCGTCGGCGGAGGAGATCTCCACCTCGTTGACGCCCTGGGCGAGGTGGACGGGCGCCGTGGCCCGCCAGGTGCCCGCGCGCCGGGCGTCGAGGGTGCCGACCTCGACGCCGTTGACCCGCACGGTCGCGGACGCGGCGGCGGAGCTCGCGAAGTCGAAGGTCAGGTCGTGGTAGCCCGACTCCCAGGCCGCCACATAGAGATCCGCCCGCTGGCCGGCGCCGGCGACGGCGGCCGAGCCGCGGGTCCGTGCCGCGTCGAACGTGAGGTGGGCGCCGCCGGAGAGGCGCATGGTGCTCGCGGGGTGGACGGTCCGGTCGCCCCCGGTCACGTCGGTGAGCACGTAACGGTCAAGCGTGATGTCGCTGTTGGGCAGCGCGGTGGTGCCGTCCCGGCTCGCCCGCAGCGACAGCCGGTGCTCGCCCGCGGTCAGCTCGAACTCCACCTCGGCGCTGCCGCGGTAGAGCCATCGGCTCCTGGTCGACAGGTTGGCGGCGTACTGGACGGTCTCGGCGAACGCGCCGTCGACGAAGAGCGCGTGACGGCCGGGGGCCGGCGCCGAGCCGATCACCTGGAGGCGGTAGGTGCCGTCGCGCGGCACGGTGACGGTGAACTCCGAGCGCGAGCCGACCTGGTTGAACCAGGCGACGTCGGCGTCCCCCGACGCCTGGAACTCGTGTCCCGTGGCGTCCCGGACCGCCGCCTGGGTGAGGTCGGTGTCCTCGGCCTCGAAGGACCGGCTCCAGGGCTGCTCGGCGCGGGTGCGCTCGACGTCGCGCGCCTGGCGCGGGGTGATGAGCACCTGGTAGGCGGAGTCGGCGTCGGTGGTCGGGAAGGTCAGGTCGGCGAGCGTCCCGTCCCGGTCGACGCGCACCCCCTCGTGGGCGGCGACCAGCCGGGGGTCGCCGTGCAGGCCCTCGGCGCCGCTGAGCGAGATCTCCCTGACCTCGACGTCCACCCGGTCGCCGAACAGCGCGCGGTCCAGGCCGCCGGCCGTCAGCCGGACGTCGGCCCCGGTGCCGCCGTAGAGGACGGTCGCCCGCCGGTTCTCCGCGTCGACGGCGCCGATGCCGCGCAGCGAGGACGGGTCGTCCGGGTGCGGCGGGGTGACCTCCACGGTCTCGGCGCCGGCGAGGTCGCCGTACCACTTGAACAGCCACCAGCCGCCGTTGGCGCCGTTCGCGCGCGCCATGTTGTCGGAGAAGTTGCCCGCGTAGTTCCAGTAGGCGGTCTGCGCGTCGACCTTCTCCTCCTCGAACGCCGCGAACCACCGGACGATGCTGCCCGGGGTGCCCATGTCTGGCAGCCCGCCCCACTCGCTGATGGTGACGGGCAACTCGCTGCCGCTGCCCAGGACTTCGTCCTCCAGGACGCGGAACTCGGCGTTGTTGGCCCGGAACCGGTCGGGGTCGGAGCCGCCGAGTTCGTGCCAGATGTAGGTGTCGGGCACGACGTCTTCGGCCACCGCGTACTCGAGGATGTCGCGTTCGCGCTGCCGGTCCGCCGGCTCCCGGGAGCCGTACCAACGGGAGTGTCCTGGGCCGCCGATCCGTGGCTCGATCGCGCCGTCGAAGACGTCGTCGTAGATCTCGTGGACCAGGTCGTAGGTCGCGCTCCAGTCGGCGAGGAACCGTTCCCGCATCCGGGGCCAGTCCTGGTACCAGATGAGGTCCGGCTCGTTGAAGAGCACGAAGAGGTAGTCCTCCGGGTGGTCGGAGCGGGTCGCGATCTCGGTGACCACGTGGCGCACGACCTCCAGGTAGTCCCAGACGCCGTTGCCGCCCTCCGTCCAGGAGCCGTCCGACTGGTCGTAGGTCCTGGTGTCCTCGGGGCGCACGCCGCCGTGGTAGCCCCAGTCGGGGTAGAAGTCCTGGACGTAGACGGCGAGTTCCCTGCCGTGCTTGTCGAAGAAGCCGTTCTCGACGTTGAGTACGTCGCCGCTCGGGTGTTGCAGCCCGGCGGGCGGCTTCTGCGAGGAGTTGGTGATGTGGGCGCCGTTGATGACGGCCTGGGTGGGGGAGCCGTCGTCGCCGAAGCCGTAGAGCGTGCCGCTCGCGCCGCCCCGGAAGTCACCGGTGGTCTCGCCGAAGTCGACGGCGAGCACGTCGGGTTCGGCCGCGGCGGCGCCCGGCGGCACCAGCAGCCCGGCCGCGGTGACCGCGGCGGCCGCCACGGCAAGACGTCTCAGGGATCTCCTCATCGCAAACTGCTCCCTCGCGTGGGGTCGCCGGCGAACCGGGATGCGGGTGAACGGAGTTGTGGCCGGAGCAACGCTCGGACGGCGCTCGGGCGGTGCGTTGACGGTGCGTTGACGGCGCTCGGGCGGTGGAGTCGCGTCACCGTAACAGCGGCGTGATAGCGCTTTCAAGACTCGTGCTGATAGCGCTTTCAGAGGCGTGGCCGGGTACAGTGACGCGGTCGTGGCCCGCGGCAGGGGCCGCGTGCGGGTGAGGGGGGCGAGTGACCACCGGTTCGAGACGGCCGGCCACCATGGCCGACGTGGCGCGGATGGCCGGGGTGTCCGTGCCGACGGTCTCGCGGGTGCTCTCCGGCGCCGCCCGGGTGAGCCCGCTGAAGCGGGAGCGGGTGGAGGAGGCCGTCAGGACCCTCAACTTCCGCCCGAGCGCGGCCGCCCGCGCCCTCGTCTCCCGCCGGCCCAAGGCCCTGGCGGTGGTGGCGGGCGACACCTCGAAGTACGGCTACGCCGAGACGATCAGGGGCATCGAGGCGGCGGCGCGGGCCGCCGGCCACACCGTGATGATCAGCGTGGTCGAGGGCCCGGACGAGGCGGACGCCGACCGGGCGCTGCGGCTGGTCCTGACGCAGGCGATCGCCGGCGTGCTGGTGCTCAAGTTCGACCCGCCAGGCGTGGCGGCGCTGCGCCGGATGCCCCCCGACGTGCCGGTCGTCGCGCTGTCCGGGGCCAGGGAGCCGGGGGTGCCGCAGGCGGTGCTCGACGAGGCGGGCGCGGCAGAGGAGTTGACCCGGCATCTGCTGGCGCTCGGTCACCCCACCGTGCACCACGTGCCGGTGCCGCCCTCCCGGCGCGAGGACGGGCGGACGACCGGTTGGCGCCGCGCCCTGCGCGCGGCGGGGGCGCGCGTCCCGGCGCTGGAGACGGCGACCTGGTCGCCGCACGCCGCGCGCGAGACCGGCCGGCGGCTGGCCGGGGACGCCTCGGTCTCGGCGGTGTTCTGCGGCAACGACGAGGTCGCGATGGGCGTGATCCGGGGGCTGGCCGACGCGGGCCTGCGGACGCCGGATGACGTGAGCGTGGTGGGCTTCGACGACCATCCGCTCGCCGAGCTGTGGACGCCCGCGATCACCACGGTGCGGCAGGACTTCTTCGGGCTCGGGGAGCGCGGCTTCGCGCTGCTGACCGGCGTGGTCGACGGGACGTCGCGGCGGCGCTTCTCCTCGGAGCGACCCGAGGTCGTCATCCGCGCGAGCACGGCGCCGCCGGCCACGCGCTGATCTTCCCGGTCGAGCGTTCGAAAAAAATCAGCCGGAAACCATGGACCGAACGGGCCGGGTCCGGTTAGTTTCTGTACATGCCTGGACAGGTTCACAAGCAGGTTCACAAACACCACCGCATCGCCCGCGTGCTCGCGGACGAGATCCGCGCCGGGGTGCACTCCGACGGCAGCCGGCTGCCGGGGGAGCACGCGCTCCGAGAGCGGTTCGGCGTCAGCCGGACCACGCTGCGGCAGGCGCTCAAGGTCCTGGGGGAGCAGGGCCTGATCGCCACGCACGCCGGCATCGGCTCCTTCGTCACCTTCGACGGGGCGCCGCTCGACGGGCGCGGCGGCTGGACCCAGGCGCTGGCCGAGCGCGGCGTGGCGCTGTCCACCGAGACCCTGCGCTTCGAGGAGATCACCGACCCCGCGCTCGCCACGGAGTTGGGCCTCGACACCGACCGGTTCATCGCCCTCGACCGGGTCAGGCGGCTCCCCGACGGGCAGGGCGTCTCGCTCGAACACAGCCGGGTGCCCGCCGTCGGCGCCCTGGCCGCCCTGCCGGAGCGCGGCCTCGACCACGGCTCGCTCAGCCGGGCGCTGCTCGCCGCCGGCCGGATCAGCCACTCAGGCGACGGCCTGGTCTCGGTGCGCGCCATCGACGAGGCCGAGGCCGCCGCGCTGCACCGCTCGCCTGGCGAGCCCTTCATCCAGCTGGCCCAGGTCTACCGGGCCGCCGACGACTCGGTCGTCGAGCAGATCACCAGCCTCCTGGACCCCGGCCGGTTCCAGCTGCGCATACGTTCCGGCCGAGGAGAGCCGTCATGACCGCCACCACCACCGCGCCCCACCCCCCGCTGCTCGACCGGGCGCTCGGCGCCTACTACGGCCTCGCCCTCGGCGACGCGCTCGGCATGCCCACCCAGTCGATGGCGCGGGACGACGTCCGGCGGGTCTACGGGCCGATCTCCGGCTTCGTGGCCGCCGCCCCCGTCAACCCGATCAGCGCGGGCATGGCGGCCGGCTCCGTCACCGACGACACCGAGCAGGCCGTCCTCGTCGGCCGGCTGCTCGCCGACGGCGGCGGCCGGATCGACCCGCTCCGGCTCGCCGAGGAACTGCTCGGCTGGGAGCGGGAGATGAAGGCCAAGGGCTCCCTCGACCTGCTCGGCCCCTCCACCAAGGCCGCCCTGGACGCCGTCTCCCGCGGCGTCCCGCCGAGCGAGGCGGGCCGGACCGGCACCACCAACGGCGCCGCCATGCGCGTCACCCCGGTCGGCATCGCCTTCGCCAACCGGCCGCTCGACGCGTTCCTCGACCGCGTCGTGGAGTCCTGCCAGGTCACCCACGACACCACGATCGGCATCGCGGGCGCGGCGGCTGTCGCCGCCGCCGTCAGCACCGGCGTCGGCGGCGGCGACCGGGCGGCCGCCGTGCCGGGCGCCGTCTCCGCGGCGAC